>NZ_JASCPM010000012.1:0-120015 GCF_029960215.1 Pseudomonas sp. PS01301
GGCAGAGCCCGCTCCCATAACGACCTGTGGGAGCGGGCTCTGCCCGCGAAGAGGCCAGCAGACGGATTACAGGCTGGCGATCCGCGCGTGCTGTTCGGCCAGCTTGGTCAGTGCCTGTTCGGCTTCGGCCAGTTTGGCGCGCTCTTTGTCGATGACGGCGGGGGGGGCCTTGTCGACGAAGGCTGCATTGGACAGCTTGCCGCCCACGCGAGCGACTTCACCGTTCAGGCGCTGGATTTCCTTGTCCAGGCGAGCCAGTTCGGCGTCCTTGTCGATCAGCCCGGCCATCGGCACCAGCACTTCCATTTCACCGACCAGCGCAGTAGCGCTCAGAGGCGCTTCCTGGCCATCGTCCAGCACGGTGATGGACTCCAGCTTGGCGAGCTTCTTGAGCAAGGCATCGTTTTCCTGCAGACGACGCTGATCCTGGCTGCCGGTGTTGTTGAGGAACAACGCCAGTGGCTTGCCCGGACCGATGTTCATCTCGCCGCGAATGTTGCGCACGCCGAGCATCAGGCCCTTGAGCCACTCGATATCGTCTTCGGCGGCGGTGTCGATACGGCTTTCATTGGCCACCGGCCAAGGCTGCAGCATGATCGTCTTGCCCTGCACACCGGCGAGCGGCGCCAGGCGCTGCCAGATTTCTTCGGTGATGAACGGCATGAACGGATGCGCCAGGCGCAACGCCACTTCCAGCACGCGCACCAGGGTACGACGGGTACCGCGCTGGCGCTCCACCGGAGCGTTCTCGTCCCACAGCACCGGCTTGGACAGCTCCAGGTACCAGTCGCAATACTGGTTCCAGATGAACTCGTAGAGCGCCTGGGCGGCCAGGTCGAAACGGAACTGGTCCAGGTGACGGGTCACTTCGGCTTCGGTGCGCTGCAACTGCGAGATGATCCAGCGATCAGCCAGCGAGAGCTCGTAGGCCTCACCGTTCTGGCCGCAGTCCTCGCCCTTGTCGAGCACATAGCGCGCGGCGTTCCAGATCTTGTTACAGAAGTTGCGATAGCCCTCGACACGGCCCATGTCGAACTTGATGTCGCGGCCGGTGGACGCCAGCGAACAGAAGGTGAAGCGCAGGGCGTCGGTGCCGTAGCTGGCGATGCCGCCTTCGAACTCGTCGCGGGTCTGCTTCTCGATCTTCTTCGCCAGCTTGGGCTGCATCATGCCGCTGGTGCGCTTTTCAACCAGGGCTTCGAGCTCGATACCGTCGATGATGTCCAGCGGGTCGAGCACGTTGCCCTTGGACTTGGACATCTTCTGACCCTGGCCATCACGCACCAGGCCATGCACGTAGACCGTCTTGAACGGTACCTGCGGCGTGCCGTTCTCGTCCTTGACCAGGTGCATGGTCAACATGATCATCCGGGCGACCCAGAAGAAGATGATGTCGAAGCCGGTGACCAGCACGTCGGTGCTGTGGAATTTCTTCAGGAACTCGGTCTGCTCCGGCCAGCCCAGGGTGGAGAAGGTCCACAGGCCCGAGCTGAACCAGGTGTCCAGCACGTCGTTGTCCTGATTGAGCGTCACCTCGTCGCCCAAGCCGTGCTTGCTGCGCACTTCGGCTTCGCTGCGGCCGACGTAGACCTTGCCGGACTCGTCGTACCAGGCCGGGATGCGATGGCCCCACCAGAGCTGACGGCTGATGCACCAGTCCTGGATATCGCGCATCCAGGAGAAGTACATGTTTTCGTACTGCTTGGGCACGAAGGCGATGCGGCCGTCTTCCACAGCGGCGATGGCAGGTTCGGCCAACGGCTTGGTGGACACGTACCACTGGTCGGTCAGCCAGGGCTCGATGACGGTGCCGGAGCGATCGCCCTTCGGCACTTTCAAAGCGTGGTCATCGACGCTGACCAGCAGGCCGGCGGCGTCGAACGCGGCGACGATCTGCTTGCGGGCCTCGAAGCGCTCCAGGCCGGCGTATTCGCCAGGCAAGGTGCCATCGACGCTGTCGTTCAGGGTACCGTCGAGGTTGAACACCTGAGCGCTGGGCAGAACGTTGGCATTCTTGTCGAAGATGTTGAGCAACGGCAGGTTGTGCCGCTTGCCGACTTCGTAGTCGTTGAAATCGTGGGCCGGGGTGATCTTCACGCAGCCGGTGCCGAACTCGGGGTCGCAATAATCATCGGCGATGATCGGAATGCGACGGCCTACCAAGGGCAGTTCGACGAACTTGCCGATCAATGCCTGGTAACGCTCGTCGTTCGGGTTCACCGCGACCGCGGCGTCGCCGAGCATGGTTTCCGGACGTGTGGTGGCGACGATCAGGTAGTCGTTGCCTTCGGCGGTTTTCGCGCCGTCTGCCAGCGGGTACTTGAGGTTCCAGAGGAAACCTTTTTCATCGTGGTTTTCCACTTCCAGGTCGGAGATGGCCGTGTGCAGCTTGGTGTCCCAGTTGACCAGGCGCTTGCCGCGGTAGATCAGGCCGTCTTCGTGCAGGCGCACGAAGGCTTCCTTGACCGCTTCGGACAGGCCGTCATCCATGGTGAAACGTTCGCGGCTCCAGTCGACCGACGAGCCGAGGCGACGGATCTGGCGGCTGATGTTGCCACCGGACTGGTCTTTCCATTCCCAGATCTTTTCCAGGAATTTTTCCCGGCCCAGATCATGGCGATTCAGGCCCTGGGCTTCGATCTGGCGCTCGACCAGCATCTGCGTGGCGATACCGGCGTGGTCGGTACCCGGCTGCCACAGGGTGTTGCGACCCTGCATGCGGCGGAAACGGATCAGGGCGTCCATGATCGCGTTGTTGAAGCCGTGGCCCATATGCAGGCTGCCGGTAACGTTCGGCGGCGGGATCATGATGGTGTAGGAGTCGCCGGCACCTTGCGGGGCGAAGTAGTTCTCGGTCTCCCAGGTCTGGTACCAGGAAGTTTCGATAGCGTGCGGCTGGTAGGTCTTATCCATGCGCGGCGGGACCCTATAAGGCATTTATTCAAAGAAAGCCGGGAAGTATAGCGGGGATATGGCGGCTATGGGAGGGAGGCGGGCTGCGTAGGAGCGGTCCGTGGCCGCGATGGGCGCAATTCGGTATGGCTGACACACCGTAGCGCCTGTTTCGCGGCCGAGGACCGCTCCTACGGTGGTAGGCGAGCGGTCTGTGGCTGCGAAGGGCGGGGGAAGGGGATCAGGGCTGGTTCAGCAACCGTTCCATGCGGGCCTCGAGGCGGCGCTTGATTTCGGTTTCGATGTGCGGTGCGAAATCGTCGATCACATCCTGCATGATCAACTGAGCGGCGGCGCGCAGTTCGGCGTCCAGGTGCAGCAGGGTGTCCTGGCGGTTCTGCGCGGGGGTAGGGGCAACGGTTGCCGCCGCTGGCGCTTCGGCAGCGGCCTCGGGCTCGTCGTGCAGTTCGAACAGCAACGGCACATCCGGCTCGCTGCGAACCACGGCGTCGGTCAGCAGCGGTGGCTGCAGGGTGTCGTCGCCGAGCAGCTTGCGGATCGATTCGAGGTCGTCCAGCAGGTGTACGGATTTGGGCAAAGGCTTGGTGTTGTTGTCCATCGTGTGCTCAAAGTCGCGATAAGCGGTGGTCTTGCAGAGGATAGCCTTGTTCACGGTAGAAGCGAAAACTCTCCCGGGCGGCCTGACGAATAGCAGGGTCTTCTACCACTATTTCAGCGATACGGGCGAACTGCCCGGCAAAGCTCGGTACGCTCAAGGCCAGGTTGATCAGCAGGTCGTCATGGCCCGCCGCCTGTGCAGCGATGCCCAATGTAACGGGCGAGTGCGGATCGTCCTCCGCCAGGCTGTGGGGGACGAAGCTTTCACCCTTGAAGCTCCACAGGCGTGCATCCAGTGCCTCGCGCTGGGCAGCGTCGGTGCAATGGACGTACACCCGATGGCCCAGGCGCCAGGCTTTTTCGCCCAGTTTGCAGGCGAAGTCCAGGCGTGCGGCGGGCAGGGGCGTGGGCAGAACATAGAAGTCGACTTGGGGCATGGCGTGTTCCTGGTGCTTGAGACCGCGTCGCCCTTTTCGCGGGCAGAGCCCGCTCCCACAGGAAGCATGCTTGTGTGGAAGCAGGGCTCTGCCCGCGAAAAGGACAGACGCGGACTTGAGGCATTACACCCCGGCGCGATCCAGCAGGTACTGGGTGAGCAGAGGCACAGGACGACCGGTGGCGCCCTTGTCCTTGCCGCCGCTGACCCACGCCGTACCGGCGATGTCCAGGTGCGCCCACTCATAGGCTTTGGTGAAGCGGGACAGGAAGCAGCCGGCAGTGATGGCACCGCCCTTCGGCCCACCGATGTTGGCGATGTCGGCGAACGGGCTGTCCAGTTGCTCCTGGTACTCCTCGAACAGCGGCAGCTGCCAGCAACGATCGTCCGCCTGCTTGCCCGCTTCCAGTAACTGGCCGACCAGGGCTTCGTTGTTGCTCATCAGGCCGGTGGTATGGCCACCCAGGGCAACGACGCAGGCGCCGGTCAGGGTCGCGATGTCGATCACCGCGCGCGGGTTGAAACGCTCGGCGTAGGTCAGCGCATCGCACAGCACCAGACGGCCTTCGGCGTCGGTGTTGAGGATCTCCACGGTCTGGCCGCTCATGGTCTCGACGATGTCGCCAGGGCGTGTCGCACGGTCACTGGGCATGTTCTCGGCGCAGGCCATCAGGCACACCAGGTTGATCGGCAGTTCCAGTTCCAGCACGGCGCGCAGGGTGCCGAACACGCTGGCCGCACCGCACATGTCGTACTTCATCTCGTCCATGCCGGCCGCTGGCTTGATGCTGATGCCACCGGTGTCGAAGGTGATGCCTTTACCCACCAGCACGTACGGCTGCTCGGATTTCTTTGCGCCCTGATAGTTGAGCACGATCAGGCGTGGCGGCTGTGCGCTGCCCTGGGCGACGGCCAGGAACGCGCCCATGCCCAGTTCCTTGAGCTTCTTCTCGTCGTGGATCTCGACCTTGAGGTTCTTGTGCGCCTTGCTCAGGCTCTTGGCGGCTTCGGCCAGGAAGCTGGGGTGGCACAGGTTGGGCGGCAGATTGCCCAGGTCCTTGGTGAAGCTCATGCCGCTGGCGATGGCCTTGGCATGGGTCACGGCGCGCTCGACGTCGGCCTGGCTGGATTTCTGGGTCAGCAGGGTGATTTTCTGCAGAGCACGCGGATCGGCTTTCTTGCTCTTGAAGCGATCGAACACGTATTCGCCATCGATCAGAGTCTCTGCCAGCAGGCGGGTTCGGCCGTAGGCGTCACGACCCTTGACGGTCAGCTCGTCGAAAGCGAACACGGCATCGCTGCCGCCCAGGTTCTTCAATGCGCCGTAGGCAGCGCTGGCCAGCTTGCGCCATGGGCGGTCGGCCAGTTCTTCGTCCTTGCCGCTGCCCACCAGCAGCAGGCGTTCGGCCTTGAGTGCAGGTACGCCCGGCAGCAACAGGGTCTGGCCGGCACGACCGACGATGTCGCCACGCTTGAGTGCCGCGCTGATCAAACCGCCGCTCAGGCCGTCGATCTTGCTGGCAATGGCGCCCAGTGCGCGCTCTTCGCCGATGGCGACGACGAGGGTCGCGGTTTTAATCGATTCGGCAGCAACGCTCTTTACAACCAATTCCATATCCAGAACCCCTGATTCTAGGTCGATGCTTGCGCAAGACGGTTCGCGCGAAAGCGTCCAGTTTGACCCCAGCCCCAGCCCCCTCGCAACCTTTGCATGGTGGTAATTGTCCATCCAATGCCGCTGTTAAGTGACAGGCACAGCCTTTCACAGGATAATGCGGCGACTTTTTTACCTGGCCCGCTCCTGCGGGCCGGCCCCTGTCCTGGCTGCTACGTTCCCCTGTCGGGCTGCCTGCGCGCGACGACCCTGGAGTGTCTGGTTTGATCGTTTTCCGTTATCTGTCCCGTGAGGTCATGATCACAATGAGCGCCGTGAGTGCGGTGCTCCTGGTGATCATCATGAGCGGGCGCTTCATCAAGTACCTGGCCCAGGCGGCGTCAGGGATCCTCGACCCCGGCGTGCTGTTCATGATCATGGGCTTCCGCCTGCCGGGCTTCCTGCAGCTGATCCTGCCGCTGGGCCTGTTTCTGGGCATCCTGCTGGCGTACGGGCGCCTGTACCTGGAAAGCGAGATGACCGTGCTGTCCGCCACCGGCATGAGCCAGCAGCGACTGCTGGCGATCACCATGGCCCCGGCGGCGCTGGTCGCCCTACTGGTGGCCTGGCTGAGCCTGAGCCTCGCCCCGCAAGGCGTCGCCCAGGTCGCCACGATCATCAACCAGCAGGACGCCATGACCGAGTTCGACACTTTGGTGCCGGGTCGCTTCCAGGCGTTGCGCGATGGCACGCGGGTCACCTATACCCAGAGCCTCTCGGAAAACCGCGTCGACCTCAGCGGTGTGTTCATCTCCGAGAAGCGCATGTCCCAGGACAAGTCCAAGGATCGTGGCATTTCCGTGCTCGTGGCCGAGAAGGGCCGCCAGGAAGTGCGTGCCGACGGCAACCGATACCTGATCCTGGAAAACGGCTTCCGTTACGACGGCAACCCGGGCGAGGCCAACTACCGCGCCATCCAGTACGACACCTACGGTGTGCTTCTGCCCAAGCCGGACGTGAGCAGTGACATCACCGATCGCGAAGCCATCCCCACCGGCGAGCTGTGGGGCAGCAATGACCCACGGCCTCGCGCCGAACTGCAGTGGCGCCTGTCGCTGCCCATACTGGTGTTCATCGTGACTCTGATGGCAGTCCCGTTGTCGCGGGTCAACCCGCGCCAGGGCCGCTTCCTCAAATTGCTACCGGCGATCCTTCTGTACATGGCCTATCTGACCCTGCTCATCGCCGCGCGCAGCGCCATGGAAAAAGGCCGGCTGCCCGCAGCCCTTGGCATGTGGTGGGTGCACGCGCTGTTCCTGGCCATCGGCCTGCTGTTGATGTATTGGGAACCCATGAAGCTGGCCCGTGCCAGCCGCCGAGCCAAGGGGGTGACCCATGGTTAAGCTCGATCGTTACATCGGCAAGAGCGTCGCGGTCGCGATTCTGGCCGTGCTGGGGATCATCCTCGGGCTGGCCTCGCTGTTCGCCTTCATCGACGAGATGGGCGACATCAGCGACACCTACACCTTGGTCGATGCCGGCAAGTACGTTGCCCTGACGGCGCCGCGACGGGTCTACGACATGCTGCCGATGGCGGCCCTGATCGGCTGTCTGATCGGCCTCGGCAGCCTGGCCAGCAGCAGCGAACTGACCATCATGCGCGCGGCCGGCGTGTCGGTGGGGCGCATCGTCTGGGCAGTGATGAAGCCCATGCTGGTGTTGATGATCGTGGGCGTGCTGGTGGGTGAATACGTTGCCCCGCCTGCAGAAGACAAGGCTCAGGCCGAGCGCTCCCTGGCTCAGGGCAGCGGTGATGCGCAGAGCGGCAAGCACGGCATGTGGCACCGCCAGGGTGACGAATTCATCCACATCAACACGGTCCAGCCGCGAGGCCTGCTGTACGGGGTCACCCGTTACCGCTTCGACGACCAGCGCCACATGCTCAGCGCCAGCTTTGCCCGCAAGGCGCAATACGATGGTGATCATTGGCAGTTGAGTGATGTCACTACCACGCTGTTCCACAGCGATCGCAGCGAAGTGGTCAAGGCTCCCGAAGAGCGTTGGGATGTTTCCCTGACTCCACAGCTGCTGAGTACGGTCATTGTCGCACCCGAAGCGCTGTCGATTTCCGGTCTGTGGGGCTACATCCACTACCTCGCCGAGCAAGGGCTGAACAACGGTCAGTACTGGTTGGCGTTCTGGGTGAAGGTCCTGCAACCGCTGGTCACGGCAGCGCTGGTGTTGATGGCCATCTCGTTCATCTTCGGCCCGTTGCGTTCGGTCACCCTGGGCCAGCGCGTGTTCACCGGCGTGCTGGTGGGCTTCGTGTTCCGCATCGCCCAGGACCTGCTCGGGCCATCGAGCCTGGTATTCGGCTTCCCACCGCTGCTGGCAGTGGTGCTGCCTGCAGCGATCTGCGCCGTGGCAGGGATCTGGCTGTTGCGACGCGCCGGTTAGCGCAAGCACAGCCACACAGAAAACCGGCCCTCAGTGGCCGGTTTTTCGTTGGGCCATCCGCACCACCTGGCTGCGCGATCCCAGATCGTGCCAGGTGCGCTGACGTCGATCGAACAGCATCCACCACCAGCCGATCCCCAGGCATAGCCACGACAATATCGCCAGGACAAACCGCAGCGCCGCCTGGCCCAGGCCGAGCGGGCTACCGTCGGCACTTTGCACGCGGATACCCCAGGCCTGCATGCCCAGGGTCTGCCCGGCACGGGTCCAGAAACAGGCGAAGAAGGCGAACGACAGACTTGCCAGCAGCAGTGAAAGCCATTGGTCATGATCCAAGGCGCCTGCCTCGGACAGGGCGCGCAGGTGAGCTTCGCCATACCAGAGCACTTGTCCCAGCTTGTACAGCGTGGTGGCGACCATCAGCAGGGCTACCAACAGGATCAGATCGTAGGCCGCCGCAGCCAGCCGGCGAGCCAAGGTTGCCGGCATCGGCTGATGTATGGCGTTCACGGCATCGGGTGCCATCGAGAATCCTTGGAAGGGGAGGCAGTCGACGCTTGTCGAGCGGCCACAAAAAAGCCCCAGGCTATCAGCGCTGGGGCTTTTGGGCGACGCTCGAATCAAGCCTCGGCTTGAACCTCGTCGGCCTGCAGGCCTTTCTGGCCCTGCACGGATACGAAGGTGACCTTTTGGCCTTCCTTCAGGCTCTTGAAGCCGTTGCCTTGAATGGCGCGGAAGTGAACGAACAGGTCTGGACCGCTTTCAGGCGTAATGAAACCGAAACCTTTTTCGTCGTTGAACCACTTGACGGTACCGCTTTGACGATTCGACATAGCTTAATTTCCTTGAAACCTAGAAGTATTAACAGCGTCTTTCACATGAAAGAGTACTGGGCTGATTTGCAGGAAAGTTAAGAGACGTCGAACGGGTTGTAGCAGTCATCAGCGCTACTGCCCAGGTCACGATCCAAGCGACCCATGCAAACACAGTGGAGAAACTTTACGCTAACTTCAGCGAGAAAAACAAGCCCTCGCAACCGCCGCGTTCGGACCTTTTTGTGCCGCATTTCAGGCCCTGTTCGGGGCGTTGCCCCAAGTTCGTGCACAAGGTGCATACACTTGACGTCATTGAGTTAAAACAACGGAAACAGTGCAATAAGATGTGTTGGAACTATGACGCTTTAGCTTCGCGTCATAGTTTTTATCTACCAGAGACGGCTGTTAGCCAGAGTCCATCGATGCGCCAGGTTGCAATCAGCCCCGATAATAGCGTTGCGGCACGAACGGCATCTTGGCAACTTTCACGGGCACGGGCTTGCCACGCACGATGGCACTGAGCGTAGTGTCCAGCGTCGCTGCGCTGGCCTCCACATAGCCCATGGCAACCGGAGCATCCAGGGTCGGGCCGAAACCGCCACTGCAGACGCGACCGACTTCAACGCCTTCGGCATTCAGGATGGGAGCACCCTCGCGTACGGGTGTGCGTTCTTGAGGCAGCAGGCCGACGCGCTTGCGTGCAACGCCTTCGTGTTGCTGCGCGAAGATGATCTCGGCACCCGGGAAACCTCCGGCACGGGCACCGTCGGCGCGGCGCGTCTTGGAAATGGCCCAGAGCAGGCTGGCCTCGATGGGCGAGGTATCGCTGTCCATGTCATGGCCGTACAGACACAGGCCTGCTTCGAGTCGCAGCGAATCCCGTGCGCCCAGGCCAATGGATTCCACTTCAGCCTCGGCCAGCAGCGCGCGCGCCAGGGCTTCGGCCTGGGCGTTTGGCACGGAAATCTCGAAACCGTCTTCGCCGGTGTAGCCCGAGCGACTCACGTAGCAGTCCACGCCGAGCAGCTCGACGCTGGCGAATTGCATGAACGTCATCTGCGCGACCTTCGGGGCCAGACGTGCCAGCACCGTGACCGCCGCCGGACCCTGAAGCGCCAGCAGCGCACGTGAATCGAACAAGGCTTCGATCGTGCAACGGCCGCTCAGATGCTGTTGCAGGTGGGCCAGGTCCTGGTCCTTGCAGGCGGCGTTGACGACCAGCATCAGGGTGTCGTTGCCCAGGTTCGCCACCATCAGGTCGTCGAGAATGCCGCCCTGTTCGTTGGTGAACAGCGCATAGCGCTGCAGGCCCACCGGCAGGTCGATGATGTCCACCGGCACCAGCGTTTCAAGGGCCTTGGCGGCGTCGGCACCGGTCAGGCGAATCTGGCCCATGTGCGACACATCGAACAGGCCGGCCTGGGCGCGGGTGTGTCGATGTTCTTTCATGACGCCCAGTGGGTACTGCACCGGCATGTCGTAGCCGGCGAAGGGCACCATGCGTGCGCCCAGTTCCAGGTGCAGCGCATGCAGCGGGGTGGTTTGCAGGGGGGTATCGGACATAGTCATTCCTCGCGCAGCAGGGCGCGCGGCAATCAAGGCCGCGCACCGCCGTCATCACGCTTGCTGATAGGCTTCGATGGAAGGGCAGGCACACACCAGGTTGCGGTCGCCGAAAACGTTGTCGACCCGGCCAACGGGTGGCCAGTACTTGTTTTCCAGCAGGGTCGGCAGCGGGTAGACCGCCTGTTCACGACTGTAGGCGTGGGTCCATTCGCCGACCAACTCGGCGGCCGTGTGCGGCGCATTCTTCAGCGGGTTGTCGTCGCGATCCAGACGGCCTTCCTCGACCGCGCGAATTTCTTCGCGGATCTGGATCATGGCGTTGCAGAAGCGGTCGAGCTCTTCCATCGATTCGCTTTCGGTCGGCTCGATCATCAGGGTGCCCGCCACCGGGAACGACATGGTCGGGGCGTGGAAGCCGAAGTCGATCAAGCGCTTGGCGACGTCGTCGACGCTTATGCCGCTGCTGTCCTTGAGCGGACGCACGTCGAGGATGCACTCGTGAGCCACCAGGCCGTTGCTGCCGGCGTACAGAATCGGGTAGTGCTGCTCCAGGCGCCGGGCGATGTAGTTGGCGTTGAGGATGGCCACCTGGGAGGCGCGCTTGAGGCCGTCGCCGCCCATCATGCGGATGTACATCCAGGTGATCGGCAGGATGCTGGCGCTGCCGAACGGCGCTGCACAGACGGCGCCTTCCTTGCGCTCCAGGGCCGCATGGCCGGGCAGGAACGGAGCCAGGTGCGCTTTCACGCCGATCGGGCCGACACCCGGACCGCCACCGCCATGGGGAATGCAGAAGGTCTTGTGCAGGTTCAGGTGGGACACGTCGCCGCCGAACTTGCCCGGCGCGCACAGGCCCACCATGGCATTCATGTTGGCGCCATCGATATACACCTGGCCACCGTGGTCGTGGATGATCGCGCAGATCTCGCGGATACCTTCCTCGAACACGCCATGGGTGGACGGGTAGGTGATCATCAGGGCTGCCAGCTTGTCGCTGTGCTCGATGGCCTTGGCGCGCAGGTCTTCGATGTCGACGTTGCCGCGCGCGTCGCAGGCGGTGACCACCACGCGCATCCCGGCCATGTGCGCCGTGGCCGGATTGGTGCCGTGGGCCGAAGACGGAATCAGGCAGATGTCGCGATGCGCTTCGCCACGGCTTTGGTGGTAGGCCCGAATCGCCAGCAGCCCGGCGTATTCACCCTGGGAACCGGCGTTGGGCTGCAGGGACACGGAGTCGTAACCGGTGGCGGCGCACAGCATGCTCTCCAGCTCGTCGGTCAGCAGTTGATAGCCCTGGCTCTGCGCAGCCGGTGCGAAAGGGTGCAACTGGCCAAATTCGGCCCAGGTCACCGGGATCATCTCGCTGGCGGCGTTGAGCTTCATGGTGCAGGAGCCCAGCGGGATCATGGTGCGATCCAGGGCCAGGTCCTTGTCGGCCAGGCGGCGCAGATAGCGCATCAGCTCGGTTTCCGAGTGATAGCGGTTGAAGACCGGATGTTGCAGGATCGCCGACTGACGCAGCAGGGCTTCGGGCAGTTGATCGGTGACTTCGTCGGCCAGGGCCTGGAAGGTCACCTGGGTGCTTTCGTTGTGGAACAGTGCAAACAGTGCTTCCACATCGGCCTGGCGGGTGGTCTCGTCCAGCGAGATGCCCACGCGCTCGGCATCGACCTCGCGCAAGTTGATACCCGCGGCACGGGCCTGCTCATGCAGGCGCTCGGTCGCGTTGCCAGTGGCGAGGGTGAGGGTGTCGAAGAAATGCTGCTGCTCGACGCGCACGCCCAGTTGCGTCAGGCCGCGCGCCAGGATGGCGGTCAGCTGATGGGTGCGCCGAGCGATCTGGATCAGGCCGGCCGGGCCGTGGTAGACCGCGTACATGCTGGCGATGTTGGCCAGCAGGACCTGCGCCGTGCAGATGTTGCTGGTGGCCTTCTCGCGGCGGATATGCTGCTCGCGAGTCTGCATGGCCAGGCGCAGGGCGCTCTTGCCGTGGCGGTCCACGGACACGCCGACCAGACGGCCTGGCATGTCGCGTTTGAAGCTGTCGCGGGTGGAGAAGTACGCCGCATGCGGGCCGCCGAAACCCAACGGCACGCCAAAACGCTGGGCGCTGCCGATGGCCACGTCGGCACCGAATTCACCCGGCGGGCTGAGCAGGGTCAAGGCCAGCAGGTCCGCGGCCACGGCCACCAGAGCGTTGCCGGCGTGGAAGCGCTCGACCAGTTCGCGGTAATCGAAAATGTCGCCGTTGCTGGCGGGGTACTGCAGCAGTGCGCCAAAGAAGCCGTCGGTGTCGGCGAGCTCGTGCTCGTCGCCGACGACCACCTCGATGCCCAAGGGCTCGGCGCGGGTGATCAGTACGGCCAGGGTCTGCGGATGGCAGTGGCTGGAGGCGAAGAAACGCTGGCTGCCCTTGTTCTTGCTCAGGCGTTTGCAGAAGGTCATGGCTTCGGCGGCCGCGGTCGCTTCGTCGAGCAGCGAGGCATTGGCGATGGGCAAGCCGGTCAGGTCGCTGATCAGGGTCTGGAAGTTCAGCAGCGCTTCCAGGCGGCCTTGGGAGATTTCCGGCTGATACGGCGTGTAGGCCGTGTACCACGCAGGGTTTTCCAGCAGGTTGCGCAGAATCGGCGCTGGCGTGTGGGTGTTGTAATAGCCCTGGCCGATGTAGTTCTTGAACAGCTGGTTCTGCTGGGCAATGGCCTTGATGGCGGCCAAGGCATCGGCTTCGCTCTGCCCGGCAGACAGACCAAGCACGCTGGTGCCCTTGATGCTTTCGGGGATGACGCTGGCGCTAAGCGCGTCCAGGTTCTCGTAGCCGAGAAAATCGAGCATGGCCTGCTCGTCGGCAGGGCCGGGGCCGATGTGGCGAGCGATGAATTCGTTGTCGGTGTGCAGTGCAATGGCGCGAGTCATGGTCGATCCTCAGCCTTGGGCGGCGATCAGATTGTCGTAGGCGGGCTGGTCGAGCAAGGCGTGAACCTGATCGAGGTCATCGGGGATGAAACGGAAGAACCAGCCCTGTGCCAGGGGGTCCTGGTTGACCAGTTCCGGGGCGGCATCGAGCGCTGCGTTGACCTCGACGATCTCGCCGTCGAGCGGCATGTTGATGCTGCTGGCAGCCTTCACCGATTCCAGCACCGAAACCTCGGCATCGCGCGCGTGGTGGGCCAGTTCGGGCAACTGCACGAACACGACATCGCCCAAGGCGTTCTGGGCAAAAGGGGTGATGCCGACTGTGACGCTGCCGTCGGCTTCGAGGCGTAGCCATTCGTGTTCGACGGTGAAACGCAACTCGCTCATGGAAACTCCGCAATGATTTGGGGTTCAGCAATGGCGGTTACTTAGCAAGATGGTTGCCAGATTCCCCAAAGCCACACACTTCAAGGCCTTCAGGCAGCTGCCCCACGTCCAGCAGCAGAGTGGCTGTAACGAAAACGTTACGCACCGCCCTGGTCCATTCCCCGCGACAACCCCTGTAGCAGCGGCGCAAGCCGCGTCGGCGGCCAATGCGGTCTGTCGAATACACCTCGGTGGGCCCAGACGCGGCTTGCGCCGCTGCTACAGGGCGCATCAGACCAGGATGTATTGGATTGCGTACGGTGTATTGGAATCGATACAGCGCAGGCCGTGTCACGTGTCAGGATGCGCTACCGATACCGTATTTGCGTAACCGGTTGGCAATGGCCGTATGTGACGTCTGCAGACGGCTGGCCAATTGGCGGCTCGACGGGTAGCTGGGGTACAGCTTTTCCAACAGCGCTTTTTCGTAGGCACCCACCGCCTGCTCCAGGCTGACCACCTCACCGTCGTTGCGGTGGGTCACGCGGGTGCCGGCAATATCCAGATCACCGATATCCACCGTATTGCTCTCGCAGACGGCAGCGGCGCGAAAGATCACGTTTTGCAACTGCCGGACATTGCCCGGCCAGCGGTTGCCCAGCAAGGCAGGATAAGTGTTCGCTGTCAGTCGGCACATCGGCCGTTGAATCTGGGTGCAGGCCTGCTGCATGAAATAACGCGCCAGCAACAGGATGTCCTCCCCGCGCTCGCGCAGCGGCGGCACATTCAGGTTGAGCACGTTGAGGCGGTAGAACAAGTCTTCCCGAAACGCCCCTTCGGCCACCATCTGCTCCAGATTGCGGTGGGTGGCGCTGAGGATGCGCACATTGACCTTGACCTCGCGGTCGCCGCCGACCCGGCGAAAGCTGCCGTCGTTGAGAAAACGCAGCAGCTTGGCTTGCAGGTACGGCGACATTTCACCGATTTCATCGAGGAACACCGTGCCCTGGTGGGCCAACTCCATCAGCCCCGGCTTGCCGCCTCGCTGGGCACCCGTGAAGGCGCCGGGGGCGTAGCCGAACAGCTCGCTCTCGGCGAGGTTCTCCGGCAGCGCGGCACAATTGAGAGCCAGGAACGGCGCCCCATGGCGCGCGCTGACGGCATGGCAGGCACGTGCCACCAGTTCCTTGCCGGTGCCGGTTTCGCCCTGGATCAATAAAGGCGCATCCAGGGCCGCAACGCGTTGCGCTCGAGCCTTCAGCGCACGAATGGGTGCAGAGTCACCCAGCAGCGAGTCGAATCCCTCGGCATGGTCGTGGTGCAGGGCGGCCAGCCGTTCACCCATGCGGTTGGGCGGGTACAGCGTCAGCAAGGCACCTGCGTCGGTGATGGGTGTGGCATCGAGCAGCAGCGTCTGACCATTCAGATTGACCTCGCGCAGTGGCAGTCGGAACCCCTGTTCCAACAGGGAACCGAGCAGGGCCGGATCAGCGAACAGATCGGCCACCGACTGCCCGGCCGGCTCGCGACCATACAGCTCGACCAAGGCCGGGTTGGCCAGCAGAACATTGCCGGCACTGTCCAGCGCCAGCACTGGATCGGCCATGGCGGCCAGCAGGGCTTCGAGCTGCAGATGCCGGCGCTGTCCGGGCAGGATGTCGACCACACGCACGTCTTCCACGCCCTTTACCCGGAACAGGGCATCGTGCAGCTCTTCCAGGACCAGCGGGCTGAGCGTCGGCGCATCGATGTAGACGTTGGGTGGGACCATCTCGACGGCATCGAGGTTGAGATTGCGGGCGCCAAGCAATGCCAGCACTTCCTGGGTGATGCCGACACGGTCGATGAAGCTGACGTGGATACGCATGGGGTTCGTGCATTCTGGACAGCGGAGGCAGGCAGTATGCCTTGCCATGGCTCAAAGCTGTAGGGCCGAGGCTGTGGGTCAGCGCTCGGCAGTGACGCGTTCGGGTCGCGACCAGATCCACAGGTTCACGAGCACCATGCCAGCGATGGCAGCGTAGACCGGCCAGTGTTGCTTGAGGGTGAACCACATCACCAGCGAGCAGATCACCATGCTGACGGTGGCGCTGACCTTGGTCCGGCGGGTGATCACCTTGCCATTGCGCCAGTTGTGCAGCATGGGACCGAACAACCTGTGGTTCTCAAGCCAGGCACTGAGCCGCGGCGAGCTTTTGGTTGCCGCCCACGCGGCCAGCAGGATGAACTCGGTGGTGGGCAACCCCGGCACCACGATCGCGATCAGCCCGATGATCAGGCTGGTATAGGCCAGCAGGCCGTAAAGCACGCGGGCCATCTTTGAGGGGAGCGGGCGAGGGTTGTCCATGAGTTCCATACAGTCGGGTTTCAAGCCGGCGCCGTGTCCCGATGATCGGCGTAGGTGTGTTGCAGCAGCACCTGCAAGCGCGCGAACGCGTCGTTGGCCGCCTGGTCGGCTTCCGCTTCTTCGCTCGGGCTGAAGGGCAGGGCATCGAAGATTGCGTTGAAGGCTTTCCAGCCCTTGCCGCGTCCGCCTTCGGGTTCGGCCAGATGACGCGCACCGAAACTCTCCGTGTAGCCCAGGGCGTTGGCCCGCTTGATCAGGATAGCGGCGCCGAGTTTAGACCCTTCGGAGACACGAATCCAGGTCAGCGCCGTCGCCAGGCTGGGCTCGCTGAGGGCGCCCGGAACAGGTTGCGGAATGGCCACGCCCAGATCGATCAGGTCGGCCTTGGCCGCCTCTGCGCGGCAGCGCCCCGGCAGGTCGGGAAACAAGGCGATCAGGGCCGGATCGTTGTACAGGTGCTGCAGCTCCGACTGGAACAGGTACTGCATCTGCAGAAAGCGCCCATAGCTTTCCGGCGTATCGAAAGGGGCGTAGCGGGCCACGGTATTTTCCAGGCTGTCGTGCAACGCCTGGCTGATCGCGCGCAAGCGGGCGGAGCGCAGCGGGGCGTGGTCCTGAGGGTGCTCGGTGACGGTCATTGCGAGTTCCTTGAAAAATGCGGTGCGGTGTAGACGAGACGAATCGACTCACAGCGGACCGTAAAAAAATCTCACCACAGGGGCAGCGGTTATCTGCCCCTACAGTGCCATTATCAGATGTCCCAAACCAGATTGATCGCGAAATTACGACCGGGAGCCGTGAGACGGTCGAGGTTGGCGGGTGATGTCACCGCCGCTTCGCCCACGCCGTCATAACTGCGTACGTCGTCCCATAGCCAGTATTTCTTGTCGGTGAGGTTGTACAGGCCGGCGTTGACGGTGACGTCGTCGGTGACCTTGTAGTAACCGGACAGGTCGAGGATGCCGAATCCAGGCGTTTTGAACACGCCGTTGCCGTCCGGCGACTTGAACGCGCTGCTGTCCACGCGGTTCTGCCGCTTGACCAGTGTCCAGCTAAGCAGGCCGCCGAATTGCTGCTGCTCGTAACCCAGGCCGAAGACACCCTTGAGCGGATTGACGCTGTTGATCGGTTGGCCGTTGTCTTCGTTCTTGCCATGGGCGTAGGCGATGGAGCCCTGGCTGTAGAGACCTTGCGGTGCGCCGAAGCTGTCCATGTTCAAGCGGCCCTTGAGCTCGACGCCGTTGATGGTGGCGTGCTTGATATTGTTGCTTTGGAACACTGCGGACGTCGCCCCGGGGGTGACCGCATCTTCGTTGATAAAGTCACGATACTGGTTGTAGAACACCGCGATGTCGAAAGTGCCGGCTTCGAATTTGCCGCGCAGACCGGTTTCATAGCTTCTGCTTTTCTCTGGATCCAGGTCCGGGTTGGGCTGGACCGTATAACCGGCGCCCAGGTTTTCGAAGCGACCGTACAGCGCCTTGGCCGAGGGCGTGCGGAAGCCTTCGGCATACTGCCCGTACCAGGTGTAGTGGTCATCGAAGTCGTAGGTCACGCCCATCGTGGGTGACAACCGGTGCCAGTTCCGATCGCTGTCGGTCACGGTGTACTCGCCCTTGGGGTTGACCGTGCGCAGGAACTCATCGGTCAGGCGGGGCTTGAGCTGGGTGTAGTCATAGCGAGCGCTGGGCCGGAAGGTCCACTGGTTCCAGCGGATCTCGTCCTGGGCGAACAGGCTGTAGGAGTTGATGGTCGGGTCGGGGAAGTCGCTGGACTTGACGAGGCGATCGGTCGAACTGTCAGCGCCGATGGACCGGCAACTGCCCATCACGGTCAGGCAGGTCCCGTAGCCGCTGCGCGAGCCGGTGACCTTCTGCTGGCGGATGTTCGTGCCGTAGGTCAGCAGGTGATCGGTTTGTCCCACCTGAAAGGCCTTGTCCAGTTGCAGGTCGAACACCCACTGGCGCTCTTTGTACAGGGTGTCACGCGTTCGCAGCACATCGCGTGCGCGCGGAACGACATAGTGCTCTTCGGTGTGCTGGTCGGTCTTGGCGATCTGGTAGTTCAGGCTCCACTTGATGTGATCGGCCACGACGCTGTCCAGGCCGAAGTCGTGGTTCAAGCCGAAGCGCTCGCGGGTGACCGTGTCATTGCCACCGCGCGATCGATAGAAATTCAGCGGGCTGCCATTGGCATACGGGCCGCCATAGGCGCTTTTCAGGTCGACATCACGGTCGTCCTTGTACTTTTCATAGGTAAGCCCGAACCGAGCGTCGTCGGCGTAGTTCCAGCCCAGCTTGGCCAGAACGTTGGTGGAGCGCACATCCTTGGGGTCGGCCGCGGTGCGGCTCAGTCCGGTACTGTTGTGATCTGCGTGGGACTCGGTTTCATGCCCGTTGCGCTGGCTCACATGCAGCAAGGCGTCGAGGTCACCCGTACGGCCGGCCACGGTGGCCGAGTTCAGCCAGCTCTCGTCCGCCGAGCTGTAGCCGGTCTTCAGGCGCGCGCCGATGTCCTTGCCCGGCTTGATGATGTCTTCCGGGTCCAGGGTGTAATAGCTGACCACCCCACCGATGGCGCTGCTGCCGTACAGCGACGACGCCGGCCCGCGCAGGATTTCCACGCGTTTGACGATTTCCGGGTCGACGTAGTTGCGCTCGGTCTGGGCATAGGGGCCGTTGAAGAAGCTGTCCGGCACTTCGACGCCATCGACCTGAGTGAGGATGCGGTCGCCATCGATGCCGCGAATGTTGTAGCCGGTGATGCCACTGCGCAGGCCGGTGCCGCCCGCTGAGACGCCCGGTTCGTAGCGCACCACATCCTGAATCGTGTTGACGTTGTCGCGGTCCAGCTGCGTGCGGCCCTGCACGCTGACCGTGCTCGGTACGCTGTCGGCGCTCTGTTCCTGGCGGGTGGCGCTGACGGTCACCTGTTGCAGGGCAATCACGGCACCCGTCGGACTGCGCTCGAGCACGACATTGTTGGCGCTGATTTTCCGGTAGCGCAGCGATGTGCCCGCGAGCAGGCGATCCAGTGCCTGTTCCGGCGTCAGGTTGCCACGTGCGCCGGGTGAGACAACGTCCCGAGCGAGCTCGGCGGGCAGTCCGACCTGCCATCCCGTCGTGGTGCTGAAGCCGTTCAAGGCCGATGTCAGAGGTTGCTGGGCGATGCTGAAGGAGTGACTGACGCTGTTGCGGGCGCTGCTTGGTGTCGGCTCTGCAGCGCTGCCCACGGCAGGCACGGCGGCCAGCAGCAGGGCAGCGGCGAGCACCGAGTGGTGGAACGTTGGACGAGTGAAACCTGTGGACATCGAAAGCGCTCCCTGTCGCGTGTCGTTATAGTGTCACTGGTTCGAATGCGAATCAGTTGCATTGGCTATGACTAGACGGATGGGGAAGCGCTACAGCGTAAAAATAATTATGCGGATTATGCAGGGTGTTGGTTCATGGCACTGACGTGTCTGTCAGTTCAGGATGACCAGTGCCGGAAACTCCCGCACCTGCGCCGACGTTACCTGGGCCAGCGAGCGAACCACATCGAGTGGATTGTCCAGGCGGTAATTGCCGGTCACCGCCACCTGCTCGAGTTTCTTGTCGGTATTGATGATCCACCCTGGGTAATAGCGTCGAAGTTCGGCGAGCACCTCGCCCATGGGGCAGTTCTCGAAGATCAGCCGGCCCTGGACCCAGGCCAGATCCTTCTGCGGATCAAGCCGCTCGCGCGTGCCGAATCCCTTGGGGCCGATGCGGATACTGTCGCCGGCGTTCAGGCGGACCTTCTCGTCATGGCTGGCACTGAGGTCGACGTTGCCGCGCTGCACCCGCACTTGCGCCTGGCCATCGTGATAGCTCACGGCGAAAGCGCTGTCGAGCACATCGGCACGCACCGGGCCGGCTCGCACCTGCAACGGTTGTTGGCGGCTGGGCGGCACCTCGAAAAACGCTTCGCCTTCGTACAGGCGCGCGTTGCGTTGGCGGGTGTCGATTCGGCTGGAAAAGGCCGAATCGGTGTTGAGCAGCACCTTGGAGCCGTCCTCCAGTTCCAGGTGCTGGCGTTCGCCGACCTGGGTCAGATGAGCGGCCTGTACGCGCAGCGGCAGCTGGGTGAAATTGAGTACACCGACCACCAGCGTCGCGGCGGTGGCGAGAGGTTTCCAATGCCGCCGCCAGGCCGGCGTTCGGCGCTGCGTTTGCAGGGCCACGGCGGCGTCCTGCACCGGCGCCCCGTGCCACACGGCGCGGGCTTGCTCGAACGCAGCGGCATGTTCGGGGTCGGCCAGCAGCCAGGTCTCGAATGCCCTCTGCTCGGCGGGGTCGGCGCAGGGCTGAACGATCAGCCAATCGATGGCTTGCTCCATGACGGGCGTCAATGGCGCCTGTTCTGGTGAATGCTGCCAGTTCACGGGTGTTGCTCCAGGCGCTGTGCGACGCCGATACAGATCGCCATGATCAATTTCAATTCCTTCTGTACGGTGCTTGCCGAGACGTGCAGTTCCTCGGCAATTTCCACATAACTGCTGCCATGCACTCGGCTCAATATGAAAATGCGCTGCTGGCGCGGCGTCAGTCGGCCAAGGCTCAGGGTCAGCCTGGCCAGCAGGCGCTCGGCATGAGCCGCCTCATCTGGAGTGCTGCTCACTGCTGCAATGCTTTGTAGCACGTCGAGGGGCACATCTTCGACCATGGTCCGCTCCTGCACCCGCCGTGAGCGCAGATAATCCAGTGCCAGATTGCGCGCTGTCTGGAACACGAAAGGTTCGAGGTGCTCGATGGGTCGCTCGCCCAGGGCACGGTTGACCCTCAGGTAGGTTTCCTGAAGCAGGTCTTCGGCGGTGCTGGGGTTGCGTACCATGCGCTGAAGGGTGCGCAGCAGACTCAAGCGTTGGGAGAGGAAAACGGAATTGAAGCGTGATTGACTCACGGAAGTGCCCGACCGGAAAGCAGCAGATGATAATGCTTCTCATCTGCTCATCTAGTCAAGTCGCGATCTTTGCAGGAGGTATCGCGGCTGGAGACGGCATCAACCGCATCCAGCCGCTATGGGGCCTTACTTGGCGTTGATCAGCGCCAGGCAGTTGTCGAGCATGCGGTTCGAGAAGCCCCACTCGTTGTCGTACCAGGCCATGACCTTGACCAGCTTGCCGTTGACCTTGGTGTGGTTGGCATCGAAGATCGACGACAGCGGGTTGTGGTTGAAGTCGGTCGAAACCAGCGGCAGGGTGTTGTAACCCAGCACCTTGGACTGCTCGGCGGCCGCCTGCATCAGCGCGTTGATTTCGTCACGGCTGACTTCGCGCGACAGGTTCAGGGTCAGGTCGACCAGCGATACGTTGATCACCGGGACGCGTACCGCCATGCCGGTCAGTTTGCCGGCAAGTTCGGGCAGCACCAGGCCCACTGCCTCGGCAGCACCGGTCTTGCTGGGGATCATCGACTGGGTGGCCGAGCGCGCGCGGTAGGGGTCGCTGTGGTACACGTCGATCAGGTTCTGGTCGTTGGTGTAGGCATGGATCGTGGTCATCAGACCCTGCTCGATGCCCAGCTCGCGATGCAGCACCTGGGCAACCGGCGCCAGGCAGTTGGTGGTGCACGAGGCGTTGGAGATCACCTCGTGGGACTGGCGCAGCACTTCATGGTTGACGCCATAGACCACCGTGGCGTCGGCGCCCTTGGCCGGGGCCGAGATGATCACCTTGCGCGCGCCGGCGGTCAGGTGCGCCGCGGCCTTCTCGCGGTCGGTGAACAGGCCGGTGCATTCGAACACCACGTCGATGTTCTCGGCCTTCCACGGCAGCTCGGCCGGGTTGCGGATGGCGCTCACCGAGATGCGATCGCCATTGACCGTCAGGCCTTCCTTGTCGTGCTCCACCGTGCCGTCGAAGGTGCCATGCACCGTGTCGTACTTGAGCAGGTGGGCGTTGATCGCGCTGTCGCCCAGGTCGTTGATGGCGACGACTTGCAGGTCCTGGCGGTAGCCTTGGGTATAGAGTGCCCGCAGGACGTTGCGGCCGATGCGGCCAAAACCGTTGATTGCTATGCGAATGGTCATGAGTGATTCCTGTAATCAGATTGGGTGATTCCCCTTGGATCAGGTCCGGGCAAGCAGGTCACGTAATCTGTTTTGTTGTTGGAATTACAAGATTATTCGCATAGAAATAGAAAACAAGCCTTTTTAGTGGCAATATTTTGTTCTATCTACAACGAGTGACCGGTACAACCCTTCCTTCACATCGATTCTGCCTGCAGGGCTTTGAGCCCTGGCACAGGTCGTAGTTCGGACAGAGTGTTGCAGAGGTCGCCCCCAAAGCCTGGAGTTCTTCACATGCATCCCCGCGTCCTTGAGGTCACCCAACGGCTGATCGCGCGTAGCCAAGCTACCCGCGAGCACTACCTGCAACTGATCGACAGCGCTGCCAGCGACGGCCCCATGCGGGGCAAGCTGCAGTGTGCGAACTTTGCCCATGGAGTAGCGGGGTGCGGCAGCGAAGACAAGCACCAACTGCGCATGATGAACGCGACCAACATCGCAATTGTTTCGTCATATAACGACATGCTCTCGGCGCATCAGCCTTACGAAACCTACCCCGAACAGCTCAAGCAGGCCCTGCGTGAAATCGGCTCGGTCGGCCAGTTCGCCGGCGGCGTGCCGGCCATGTGTGATGGTGTGACCCAGGGCGAGCCCGGCATGGAACTGAGCCTGGCCAGCCGCGAGACCATTGCACTGTCCACAGCCGTCGCGCTGTCGCACAACATGTTCGACGGTGCGCTGATGCTCGGTATCTGCGACAAGATCGTGCCGGGTTTGATGATGGGGGCCCTGCGTTTTGGCCATCTACCCATGATCTTCGTCCCCGGCGGACCAATGCCGTCGGGCATTTCCAACAAGGAAAAGGCCGATGTCCGGCAGCGCTATGCCGAGGGCAAGGCCAGCCGTGAGGAGTTGCTCGAATCGGAGATGAAGTCCTACCACAGTCCGGGCACCTGCACCTTCTATGGCACGGCCAACACCAATCAGCTGCTCATGGAGGTGCTCGGCCTGCACCTGCCGGGCGCCTCGTTCGTCAATCCCAATACGCCGCTGCGCGATGCGCTGACCCATGAGGCGGCTCATCAGGTGACGCGCCTGACCAAAGCCAATGGTGAGTTCACGCCCATCGGTCGCATCGTCGACGAAAAGTCACTGGTGAATTCGATCGTCGCCCTGCACGCCACGGGTGGTTCGACCAACCACACCCTGCACATGCCGGCGATCGCCATGGCAGCAGGCATCATCCTGACCTGGCAGGACATGGCCGACCTTTCCGAAGTCGTGCCCACCCTGTCCAACGTCTACCCGAACGGCAAGGCCGACATCAACCATTTCCAGGCCGCTGGCGGCATGGCGTTCCTGATTCGCGAGCTGCTCGGTGCAGGCCTGTTGCACGAGGATGTCAACACCGTGGCCGGCCATGGCCTGAGCCGCTATACCCGCGAGCCGTTTCTGGAAGACGGCCGTCTGGTCTGGCGCGAAGGGCCCGTGGCGAGCCTCGACGAGAGCATCCTGCGCCCGGTGGCACGCCCGTTTTCGGCCGAGGGCGGATTGCGTGTGATGGAAGGCAACCTGGGCCGTGGCGTCATGAAAGTGTCTGCCGTGGCTCTGGAGAATCAAGTGGTGGAGGCGCCCTGCCGCGTGTTCCAGGACCAGCAGGAACTGGCCGATGCGTTCAAGGCCGGCGAACTGGAAAAGGATTTCGTCGCTGTCATGCGCTTCCAGGGCCCGCGCTCCAACGGCATGCCGGAACTGCACAAGATGACGCCATTTCTTGGCGTGCTGCAGGACCGCGGCTTCAAGGTCGCGCTGGTCACCGACGGGCGCATGTCCGGCGCGTCCGGCAAGATTCCCGCCGCGATTCACGTCAGCCCCGAAGCGGCCAGTGGCGGACCGTTGGCCTTGGTGCGCGATGGCGATATCATCCGGGTCGACGGTGTCGAAGGTACCTTGCAGGTGCGCGTCGATGCCCAGACGCTGGCCAGCCGCACCCCGGCGGTCGGCACCTTGGCCAATGGCGTAGGTTGCGGGCGTGAACTGTTCGGGTTCATGCGCCAGGCCTTCAGCTCGGCCGAGCAAGGCGCCAGTGCCTTCACTTCGGGGTTGGAGATTTTGCGATGACACTCGCCCTCATTGGCGATATTGGCGGTACCAACGCACGTTTCGCCATCTGGGAGAATGACGCATTGCATTCGGTCCGGGTCTTCGCGACGGCGGACTACACCAGCCCCGAGCACGCGATCGGCGTGTACATGGCCGACCTCAAACTGCAGAAAGGCGATATCGGTGCCGCGTGCCTGGCGGTGGCCGGCCCGGTGGACGGTGACGAATTTCGCTTCACCAACAGCCATTGGCGCCTGAGCCGCAAGGCGTTCTGCCAGACCCTGCAGGTGGGCCACCTGCTGCTGATCAACGATTTCACGGCCATGGCCTTGGGCATGACCCGCCTGCAGCCCGACGAGTATCAGCTGGTGTGCGAAGGGGAGGCCGACCCTGCACGTCCGGCCGTGGTCATCGGTCCGGGTACCGGCCTGGGGGTGGGCACCTTGATCGGCCTGCGCAACGGCTGGATGGCGCTGCCGGGGGAGGGCGGCCACGTCGACCTGCCGGTTGGCAGCCCCCGCGAAGCTCAGCTGCGGGCGCACATCGAAGCGCAGATCGGTCACGTCAGTGCCGAAACGATTCTGAGCGGTGGCGGCTTGTTGAGGTTGTATCAAACTGTGTGCGAAGTGGACGGCCACGAACCATCCTGCGACTCACCTGCGCAAGTCACCGAAGCCGGTCTGGCCGGCGATCCCGTCGCCCGCGAAACCCTGGAGCAATTCTGTCGCTTTCTCGGCCGGGTGGCGGGCAACAATGTGCTGACCGTGGGCGGTCGCGGCGGTGTGTACATCGTCGGCGGCGTGATCCCGCGCTTCCTGGATATCTTCATGCAGAGCGGTTTCGCCGAGAGCTTCGCCGACAAGGGCTGCATGAGCGATTACTTCAAGGGCATTCCCGTATGGGTGGTCACAGCCGAGTTCTCCGGGCTGCTGGGCGCTGGCGTGGCCTTGCAACAGGCGCAAGCTTGAGCGTTTAATCAGCCCTTGAAAAAAGCCGGGCGTATCGACCCGGCAATGACAACAAGGACGCCCACGTGAGCACTGTCGGCAAATCGATCCTGCTGGTCGATGACGATCAGGAAATCCGCGAACTGCTGGACACCTACCTGAGCCGCGCCGGCTTTGCCGTGCGCACCACGGCCGACGGAGCGGGCTTTCGCGAAGCCCTGAGCGCCGAGGTCGGCACCGACCTGGTAATTCTCGACGTCATGCTGCCCGATGAAGACGGCTTCAGCCTGTGCCGCTGGATCCGCCAGCATCCGCGCATGGCCCAAGTGCCGATCATCATGCTGACGGCCAGCTCCGATGAAGCGGACCGGGTAATCGGTCTCGAATTGGGCGCCGATGACTATCTGGGCAAACCGTTCAGCCCTCGCGAGCTGCAAGCGCGCATCAAGGCGCTGCTGCGGCGCAGCCAGTTCGCCAGCGAGCGTAGCGAGCGCAGCGGCGAGGTGCTCGGCTTCGACGAGTGGCGGCTCGATACCGTGAGCCACCGGTTGTTTCACACCGATGGCGAGGAGGTGTTCCTGTCCGGTGCCGACTTCGCCTTGCTCAAACTGTTTCTCGATCATCCCCAGCAGATTCTCGACCGCGACACCATCGGCAACGCCACACGCGGGCGCGAGCCGATGCCTCTGGACCGCATCGTCGACATGGCGGTCAGCCGTCTCCGCCAGCGCCTGCGCGACAACGACAAACCGCCCCGGTTGATCCGCACGGTGCGCGGCAGCGGTTACCTGCTGGCGGCCCACGTTGCGCCTGTTTAAACCACGCTCGCTGCTGGGCCGCATGCTCTTGCTGACACTGCTGGCGGTGCTGCTGGCGCAGGGGTTGTCCAGCGTGATCTGGTTGTCGCAGTTGCGGGCCACTCAGCTCGAAGGACTGGTTACCAGCGCGCGCAGCCTGGCGCATTCGATGGCGGCCAGCGTCAGCTATTTTCGTTCGCTGCCACTGGCCTATCGGCCGCTGGTGCTGGATCAGCTGCGCAGCATGGGCGGTACGCGCTTTTTCGTATCACTCAATGACAAGCCCCTGGGCATGCAGTTGCTCGAACCGACCGCACGCAAGACCGCGGTAATCGAGGCGGTGTCTGCGGTCCTCAGATCCCAGCTGGGCAGCGACGTGGATATATCGGTGACCTTCGTCAGCCCCGATGATCTGCGCATCTTCAACAGCGGCCTGAAGCTGGACGAACTGCCGCGTTCCTGGGCGCACTACGCCCTGACCCTGGAGCCGGTGAATCCACCGGTGCTGGTCACCCAGATTCGCCTGGGGCCGAGCGAATGGCTGTACATCGCTTCACTGTTGCCCGAACCCTACACGACCCTGGAAGAAGAGGGACTGCCGGCCCAGCAGATCTGGTTCATCGCCCTCACCAGCGGTTTCCTGTTGCTGTTCATCGGCGTGCTGGTGCACTGGCAGAGTCGTCCTCTCAAACGTCTGGCTCGCGCCGCACGGGAGTTGTCGTTGGGCGAGGTCAACAACCAGCCGCCCATGGAAGGAGGCGGCATCGAAGTGGTGGAAGTGGCGCGGGCGCTGAATGCCATGCGCGAGCGCATCAGCCGCTACCTGACCGAACGCAGCCAGTTGTTCAGCGCTATCTCCCATGACTTGCGCACGCCCATCACCCGCTTGCGGCTGCGCGTCGAACTGCTCGACGATCCCACCCTGGAGGCCAAGTTCGGCCGCGACCTGGACGAGCTGGAATTGCTGGTCAAGGGCGCACTGCAATGCGTGAAAGACACCGACATCCACGAGAACATCGAGCGGGTCGATCTCGATCAGGTCCTCGACTGTCTGGTGGAACCTTATCTGGCGCCGCACGGCAATGGCCGTGTGACCCTGGAAGGTCAGGCGCGCCGACCCTACGCCGGCAAGCCGCTGGCCATCAAGCGCTGCATCGGCAACCTGATCGACAACGCCCTGAAGTACGGTGACCGCGCGCACCTGTCCATCCATGACGATGCGCAGGCCTTCGTGCTGTACGTCGACGATGAGGGCCCCGGTGTACCCGAGCAACGGTTACAGAAGGTCTTCGAGCCGCACTTTCGCCTGGCCGGCACCCAGCAGGGCTATGGGCTGGGGCTGGGCATCGCGCGCAACATCGCTCACAGCCACGGTGGCGAGGTGACGTTGCAGAATCTTCCGGCCGGTGGCTTGCGGGTGACATTGGTCTTGCCGCGCAAGACAGTGTGAGCGGTCTGCGTGTTTCTGCACACCAACTGGCCTGGCGATCATGAATGTCACCAGTCTGTGACATTTCCCTATCCCTTCGTTACCTGCACCCCACTTGGCGGTGTTTACACTCTCACGCAACGCAAGCATCAGACTTGCCTCTGCATAACAACAAAAAAGGAAGTCCCATGAACAAGCTCTCTCGCCTCGCCCTCGTTGTTTCCTTCGCCTCCCTGTTCCCGCTCAGTGCCATGGCTGCCGATTCCAAAGGTTCGGTGGAAGTGGTCCATTGGTGGACGTCAGGCGGTGAAAAAGCGGCGGTCGACGTGCTCAAGGCGCAGGTCGAGAAAGATGGCTTCACCTGGAAAGACGGGGCCGTAGCCGGTGGCGGCGGTTCGACTGCCATGACCGTGCTCAAGAGCCGCGCCGTGGCCGGCAACCCGCCTGGTGTAGCCCAGATCAAAGGCCCGGACATCCAGGAATGGGCGTCGACCGGCCTGCTCGACACCGACGTGCTGAAAGACGTCGCCAAGTCGGAAAAGTGGGACAGTCTGCTCGACAAGAAAGTCTCCGATACCGTGAAGTACGACGGTGATTACGTCGCCGTGCCGGTGAATATTCACCGCGTGAACTGGCTGTGGATCAACCCGGAAGTGTTCAAGAAAGCCGGTATCACCAAGAACCCGACCACTCTCGAAGAATTCTACGCCGCGGGCGACAAGCTCAAGGCTGCAGGTTTCATCCCTCTGGCCCATGGTGGTCAGCCTTGGCAGGACAGCACCGTGTTCGAAGCGGTAGTGCTTTCGGTCATGGGTGTCGATGGTTACAAAAAGGCCCTGGTCGACCTGGACAACGCCGCGCTGACTGGCCCGGAAATGGTCAAGGCGCTGACCGAGTTGAAGAAAGTCGCGACCTACATGGACGCCGACGGCAAAGGTCAGGACTGGAACCTGGAAGCGGCCAAAGTCATCAACGGCAAGGCCGGCATGCAGATCATGGGTGACTGGGCCAAGTCCGAATGGACCGCCGCCAAGAAAGTCGCTGGCAAGGACTACGAGTGCGTGGCCTTCCCGGGCACCGACAAGGCGTTCACCTACAACATCGACTCGCTGGCCGTGTTCAAGCAGAAGGACGCAGGCACTGCGGCCGGTCAGCAGGACATCGCCAAAGTCGTGCTGGGTGAGAACTTCCAGAAAGTCTTCAGCATCAACAAAGGCTCGATCCCGGTTCGCAACGACATGTTGAACAACATGGAGCAACTCGGTTTCGATTCCTGCGCACAGACCGCTGCCAAGGACTTCCTGGCGGACGCCAAGTCCGGCGGCCTGCAACCGAGCATGGCGCACAACATGGCGACCACGCTGGCCGTGCAAGGCGCGTTCTTCGATGTCGTGACCAACTACATCAACGACCCGAAAGCAGACCCGGCCGACACTGCCAAGAAGCTCGGCGCAGCGGTCAAGTCTTCCAAATAAGCCGTAGCGGCAAGCTGCAAGCTGCAAGTCAGAGCACTGCCCTGCTTATCTTGCAGCTTGAAACTTGTAGCGCGTAGCTGCCCTTTTCTTTCTCGATGGATTTCCCCATGAGCTCTGTTGCTGCGTTCAGCAAAGCCTCGCCGTTCGATGCATTGCAACGCTGGCTGCCAAAACTGGTGCTGGCGCCGAGCATGTTCATCGTACTGGTGGGCTTCTATGGCTACATCCTGTGGACGTTCGTGCTGTCGTTCACCACGTCGACGTTCCTGCCGACCTATAAGTGGGCGGGCCTTGCGCAGTACGCGCGGTTGTTCGACAACGACCGCTGGTGGGTCGCGAGCAAGAACCTCGCCGTGTTCGGTGGCATGTTCATCGGCATCACGCTGGTGATCGGTGTGTTGCTGGCGGTGTTCCTCGACCAGCGCATCCGTCGCGAAGGCTTTATCCGCACCATTTACCTGTACCCGATGGCACTTTCGATGATCGTCACCGGTACCGCGTGGAAATGGCTGCTCAACCCGGGCATGGGCCTGGACAAATTGCTGCGTGACTGGGGCTGGGAAGGCTTCCGTCTCGACTGGCTGATCGACCCCGATCGCGTGGTCTACTGCCTTGTGATAGCGGCGGTGTGGCAAGCCTCGGGCTTTATCATGGCGATGTTCCTCGCTGGCCTGCGTGGTGTCGATCAATCGATCATTCGTGCCGCGCAGATCGATGGCGCGAGCATGCCGACGATCTACTGGAAAGTGGTGCTGCCGAGTCTGCGTCCGGTGTTCTTCAGTGCGGTGATGATTCTGGCGCACATCGCGATCAAGAGTTTCGACCTGGTCGCGGCGATGACCGCCGGTGGTCCGGGTTATTCCTCCGACCTGCCGGCGATGTTCATGTATTCCTTCACCTTCAGTCGCGGCCAGATGGGCATGGGCTCGGCCAGTGCGATTCTGATGCTCGGTGCGATCCTCGCGATCATCGTGCCTTACCTGTATTCCGAGCTGAGGACCAAGCGCAATGACTGATCTCGCAGCCAAACCCGCCATCAGCCTGAGTCGCATCGCGATCTACGCAGTGCTGATCCTCGCCGTATTGCTTTATCTGGTGCCGCTGGTGGTCATGTTGCTGACCAGCTTCAAGACCCCGGAAGACATCAGCACCGGCAACCTGCTGAGCTGGCCGACCGTGGTCAGCGGCATCGGCTGGGTCAAGGCCTGGGCCACGGTTGACGGTTACTTCTGGAACTCGATCAAGATCACCGTACCGGCCGTGATCATCTCTACCGCCATCGGGGCACTGAACGGCTACGTGCTGTCGATGTGGCGCTTCCGCGGTTCGCAGTTGTTCTTCGGTCTGCTGTTGTTCGGCTGCTTCCTGCCGTTCCAGACGGTGCTGCTGCCGGCCTCGTTCACGCTCGGCAAGATCGGGCTGGCGAGCACTACCACCGGCCTGGTGCTTGTCCACGTGGTTTACGGTCTGGCGTTCACCACGCTGTTTTTCCGTAACTACTACGTGAGCATTCCCGACGCGCTGGTTAAAGCCGCACGTCTGGACGGCGCGGGTTTCTTCACGATTTTCCGCCGCATCATTCTGCCGATGTCGACGCCGATCATCATGGTGTGCCTGATCTGGCAATTCACCCAGATCTGGAACGACTTCCTGTTCGGTGTGGTGTTCTCCAGCGGTGATTCGCAACCGATCACGGTGGCGCTGAACAACCTGGTCAACACCAGCACCGGCGCCAAGGAATACAACGTGGACATGGCGGCGGCGATGATCGCCGGTTTGCCGACCCTGCTGGTCTATGTGGTCGCAGGCAAGTATTTCGTGCGCGGGCTGACAGCCGGCGCAGTCAAGGGGTAATCATGGCTACGCTCGAACTTCGCAACGTCAACAAGACCTACGGTCCCGGCCTGCCGGACACGCTGAAGAACATCGAACTGTCGATCAAGGACGGGGAGTTCCTGATCCTCGTCGGCCCGTCGGGGTGCGGCAAGTCGACCCTGATGAACTGCATCGCCGGTCTGGAAAGCATCACCGGCGGCGCGATCATGATTGGTGATCAGGACGTCAGTGGCATGAGCCCGAAGGATCGTGACATCGCCATGGTGTTCCAGTCCTACGCGCTGTACCCGACCATGAGCGTGCGCGAGAACATCGAATTCGGCTTGAAGATCCGCAAGATGCCGCAGTCGGCGATCGATGAAGAAGTCGCGCGCGTGGCCAAGCTGCTGCAGATCGAACACCTGCTCAACCGCAAACCGGGTCAGCTCTCCGGTGGTCAGCAACAGCGTGTGGCGATGGGCCGTGCCTTGGCGCGTCGGCCGAAGATTTATCTGTTCGACGAACCGCTGTCCAACCTCGACGCCAAACTGCGCGTCGAGATGCGCACTGAAATGAAACTGATGCACCAGCGCCTGAAGACCACCACGGTCTACGTCACCCACGACCAGATCGAGGCCATGACCCTGGGCGACAAGGTGGCGGTCATGAAGGATGGGATCATCCAGCAGTTCGGCACGCCACAACAGATCTACAACGATCCGGCCAACCTGTTCGTGGCCAGCTTCATCGGCTCGCCGCCGATGAATTTCATCCCTCTGCGCCTGACGCGTCAGGACGGCCGTCTGGTGGCGTTGCTCGACAGCGGCCAGGCGCGCTGCGAGCTACCGCTGGGTATCACCGACGCGGGGCTGGAGGATCGCGAGATCATCCTCGGTATTCGCCCCGAGCAGATCGCCCTGGCGAGCGAACAGACCACGGGGTTGCCGGTGTTGCGCGCCGAAGTACAGATCACCGAGCCGACCGGGCCGGACACCCTGGTCTTCGTCACGGTGAACCAGACCAAGGTCTGCTGCCGACTGGCGCCGGATGATGCACCGACGCCAGGCGCGACCCTGAACCTGTTGCTGGACCCGAGCAAGGTCCTGCTTTTCGACGCGGCCAGTGGCGAGCGCCTCGGCACAACGCGCTCCGTGGAAGATGCTGCACCCTTGGGCAACGTGACCCAGTTCAAAGGACGCTGAATAGCGATACCGGCAGGCGGCCTGTCGCCTGTCATTGGCAAGACTGTACAACACGTCAATAACAATAAAAGAGGAAGCGGGATGAACAGCAGACTTATCAACAAACCCAGACTGATCGGCCAATTGTCGATGCTTGGCGCCTTGAGTCTGGCCGGTAGCGTGCACGCCGCCGGCGCCTTCACCGAAGAGTCGCCGTGGATGACCGGCGATTGGGGTGGAGCGCGTACCGAGTTGCTGGAAAAGGGGTACGATTTTTCGCTGGAGTATGTGGGGGAGGTTGGTAGCAACCTGAACGGTGGCTACAACGACGACACCACCGCACGCTACAGCGACCAGTTCGCCCTGGGCGTGAAGATGGACCTGGAAAAGATCCTGGGCTGGAACGACGCCGAGTTCAAGCTGGCCATTACCGAACGTAGCGGTCGCAACATTTCCAACGACCGGATCGGCGATCCGCGTGCCGGGACCTTGAGTTCCTCCCAGGAAGTCTGGGGCAGGGGGCAGACCTGGCGGCTGACGCAGATGTGGTACAAGCAGGGCTATTTCGACAACAAGCTCAACGTCAAGATCGGTCGATTTGGTCCGGGCGAGGAATTCAACAGCTTCCCGTGCGACTTCCAGAACCTGGCCTTCTGCGGTTCGCAGGTCGGCAACTGGGTGGGCAACATCTGGTACAACTGGCCGGTCAGCCAGTGGGCCTTGCGCATCAAGTACAACATCACGCCGGAAGTGTACGCGCAGGTGGGTGTGTTCGAGCAGAACCCTTCGTACCTGGAAACCGGCAACGGCTTCAAGCTCAGCGGCAGCGGCACCAAAGGCATGATCCTGCCGGTCGAACTGGTGTGGACGCCCAAGCTCAACGATCTACCGGGCGAGTACCGTCTGGGCTACTACTACAGCACGGCCAAGGCCGACGACGTCTATGAAGACGGCAATGGCCAGGCAGCAGCCGTGTCCGGCGCCAGTTACAAGTCCCACAGCAGCAAGCATGGCGCCTGGATCGTGGCACAGCAGCAGTTGACCAGCCATAACGGCAGCGCTGCCCGTGGTCTGAGCATCTTCGCCAACGCCACCGTGCACGACAAGGACACCAACTTCGTCGACAACTACCAGCAGATCGGCCTGACCTACATGGGGCCCTTCGACGCTCGGCCCAAGGATGACATCGGCGTGGGCATCGCCCGCATCCACGTCAACGACGACGTACGCAAGAATCGTCGCCTGGTCAACGATCTGAACAATGTCGACGACTACGACAACCCCACCTACCTGCCGATCCAGGACACCGAATACAACGCCGAGATCTACTACGGGTTCCACGTCACCAACTGGCTGACCGTGCGGCCCAACGTGCAGTACATCAAGCACCCGGGCGGCGTGAATCAGGTGGACGATGCACTGGTGGCCGGCCTGAAGATTCAGTCCAAGTTCTGATTTGTGGTGTGCTCTTTACGGGTGACTTCGGTCGCCCGTTTTTTTACCCGGTGACGGACTCCCCGTAGGAGCGGTCATCGGCCGCGAAAGGCACACCACGGTACATCTGATCCACCGCGGCGCACTTTTCGCGGCCACTGGCCGCTCCTACAGATCCGTATTCAACCCGGTGACGGGCTCACCGTAGGAGCGGTCGTCGGCCGCGAAAGCCAGGGCACAGTCCATCTGCTTCACCGCAACGCACTTTTCGCGGCCACTGGCCGCTCCTGCAGATCCGTATTCAGTCCAGCCCATCTCCTGCCGGATAGCGGCTGACATTCAGGCTTTCCTTGATCTTCCTCAGGTGCGGTTGGAAATCCACGCCGCGTCGTAGCGTCATGCCCGTGGCCAGTACATCGAGCACGGTCAGTTGCACGATGCGCGAGGTCATCGGCATGTAAATATCCGTGTCTTCTGGCAGGGGTATGTTCAGACTGACACTGCTGGCCTTGGCCAGGGGCGAGCCCGCGGCGGTCAGGCCCAGCACCGAGGCGCCGTTTTCCCGCGCCAGGCGAGCCACTTCCACCAGTTCGCGGGTGCGCCCAGTGTAGGAAATGATCACGAACAGCTCACCGGTGTGGGCCACCGAGGCCAGCATTCGCTGCATGAGGACATCGGCATGTGCCGACACCGCCAGGTTGAAGCGGAAGAACTTGTGCTGCGCATCGAGCGCCACCGGCGCCGATGCGCCGAGGCCGAAGAAATGGATCTGCCGCGCCTGGATCAGCATGTCCACGGCGCGGCTGACCAAGGCCGGATCGAGTTGCTGGCAGGCGCTGTCCAACGAGGCAATGGCGCTGCCGAAAATCTTCTGAGTGTAGGCTGCAGGATCGTCGTCGGCTTCCACCGCGCGACTGACATAAGCCGCGCCGCTGGCCAGGCTTTGCGCCAGTTGCAGCTTCAGCTCGGGGTAGCCACTGACGCCGAAGGAGCGACAGAAGCGGTTCACCGTCGGCTCGCTGACCTTGGCGGCTTGCGCCAGGGCGGCAATACTGAAGCGGGTTGCCTGCTGCGGATTGAGCAGAATGATCTCGGCCACCTTGCGTTCGGCCTTGTTCAGCTCATCGAGGCGGCTCTGGATCTGCTCCAGAAGATTTCGCACACGGTCCATGGTATGTCCTTGGGTCTACTGCAGCCAGCGAGCATGTCTGGCTAGGCTGTCTTCACGGGTGGCTTATCCTACTGGTGGGCGCAGTGCGCCACCACCCGTATCTGTTTGAAGGGGCAAATGTTGTGGTTATTACTACATTCTGCCTTGAATCGCGCCCTGAAAAAGGGTATTTCTACGTCAACTTGATAGAAGAACAAACATCATGCCCTCAATGACCGCAGGATCATGCACCTTTGCCCTCTTTGGCGCCTTGGGCGACCTGGCATTGCGCAAGCTGTTTCCAGCGCTGTATCAACTCGATCGCGCGCAGTTGCTGCACGCCGATACCCGCATTCTCGCGCTGGCTCGCGAACCCGGTGACGAGGCCCACCACCTGGGTGTCATCGAAGCCGGACTGCGCAAATTCGTTTCCGAGGCGCAGCTCGAGCCTGAATCACTGCAGCGTTTTCTGGCCCGTCTGAGCTACGTGCACGTGGACTTTCTGGACGCCGACACCTACGTTGCGCTGGCCGAGAAAGTCGGCGATGCCGAGCAATTGATCGCCTACTTCGCCACGCCGGCTGCCGTGTACGGCGCCATCTGCGAAAACCTGCACAAGGTCGGCCTGACCGAGCGCACCCGCGCCGTGCTGGAAAAACCGATTGGCCACGACCTGGAATCCTCGCGCCGGGTCAACGACGCCGTGGCGCAGTACTTCCCCGAAAACCGGGTCTACCGAATCGACCACTACCTGGGCAAGGAGACGGTGCAGAACCTCATTGCCCTGCGCTTCGCCAACAGCCTGTTCGAAACCCAGTGGAACCAGAACTACATTTCCCACGTGGAAATCACCGTGGCGGAAAAGGTCGGTATCGAAGGGCGTTGGGGGTATTTCGACCAGGCCGGTCAGCTGCGCGACATGATCCAGAACCACCTGTTGCAGCTGCTGTGCCTGATCGCCATGGATCCACCGGCCGATCTGTCCGCCGACAGTATCCGCGACGAGAAAGTGAAGGTTCTCAAGGCGCTCGCGCCGTTCACTGCCGATGGGCTGACCCAGCAAGTGGTCCGGGGTCAGTACATCGCGGGCTATAGCGAAGGCCGGCCCGTGCCGGGGTATCTGGAAGAGGAAAACTCCAACACCCAGAGCGACACCGAAACGTTCGTCGCGCTGCGCGCCGATATTCGCAACTGGCGCTGGGCCGGCGTGCCGTTCTACCTGCGCACCGGCAAGCGCATGCCGCAGAAACTGTCGCAGATCGTCATCCACTTCAAAGAGCCGCCGCATTACATCTTCGCTCCCGAGCAGCGCCTGCAGATCAGCAACAAGCTGATCATCCGCCTGCAACCGGACGAAGGCATATCGCTGCGGGTGATGACCAAGGAACAAGGCCTGGACAAGGGCATGCAACTGCGCAGCGGGCCGTTGCAACTGAATTTCTCCGACACCTATCGCAGTGCGCGTATTCCAGATGCGTACGAGCGGTTGCTGCTGGAGGTCATGCAGGGCAATCAGAACCTGTTTGTCCGCAAAGATGAAATCGAATATGCGTGGACGTGGTGCGATCAGCTGATCGCCGGCTGGAAGAAGTCCGGCGATGCCCCCAAGCCGTACGCGGCAGGTTCCTGGGGGCCGATGAGCTCGATTGCCCTGATCACACGCGATGGGAGATCCTGGTATGGCGATATCTGATTTACAGTTCCCCGAAGGGGTGAAGGTTCACGACTGCGTGAGCGCTCCCCTGTTGGCCGAAGCCTTGGCCGGCAAGGTGGCCGAACAATTGCGCGAGGCCATCGAACGTCAGAACGTGGCGACCCTGGTGGTTTCCGGCGGACGCAGTCCGGTGGCGTTCTTCGAATGCCTGGCGCGTCAGAGCCTGGACTGGTCGCGCGTGGTGATTTCCCTGGCCGACGAGCGTTGGGTGCCCATCGAGCATGCCGACAGCAACGCCGGTCTGCTCAAGCGTCACCTGTTGGTCGGCGCGGTGGAGCAGGCTCGTTTCGTCAGCTTGTACCAGACCACTTCCAGCCAGGAGGAGGCAGCTGCAGTGGCCGATGACCTGCTCGGCCAATTGCCACCGATCGATGTGCTGGTACTGGGCATGGGCGATGACGGGCACACCGCGTCGCTGTTTCCCGACAGCCCCAACCTCGAACAGGCTCTGGCACTGGACAGCGAGCGTCGCTGCTGGCCGATGCTGGCGCCCAGCGTACCCCATCAACGCCTGAGCATGAGCCGCGCGCTGCTGGCCTCGGCCCGCTTCAAGGTGTTGTCGGTACAGGGCGAAAGCAAGTTGAGCACATTGCGCACCGCACTGGCTGGCGACGATGTCACGCAGATGCCGATCCGCGCCTTCCTGCACTCCGCGTTGGATATCTACTGGTGTCAATGAATCAAGGAACCGCCGCAATGATCACCACCGAACAACAGCAACGCATGGTCGACAAGGCTGCCCAGATCGACGCCCTGGCGGCGCGTGCGCGAATCCTGCCCGTCATCACCATCGCGCGTGAAGAAGACATTCTGCCGCTCGCCGATGCGCTGGCGGCCGGCGGTCTGACCGTGCTGGAAGTGACCCTGCGTTCGGCGCTCGGCCTGAAGGCCATTCAGGTGCTGCGCGAGCAACGCCCCGAACTGCTGGTGGGCGCAGGCACCGTACTGACTCGGGAAATGCTGGCCGCAACCGAGCAGGCCGGCTCTCAGTTCACCGTTACCCCCGGCGTGACCCAGGACATGCTCGAGGCCGGTGTGGAAAGCTCGCTGCCCTTGCTGCCGGGTATCAGCAGCCCGTCCGAATTGATGATGGGTTACGCGCTGGGGTATCGCCGCTTCAAGCTGTTCCCGGCCGAGGTGAGCGGTGGTGTTGCTGCCATCAAGGCGCTGGGCGGACCTTTCCCGGAGGTACGCTTCTGCCCAACGGGCGGCGTGGGTCCAGGCAACATCAACAGCTACATGGGGCAGTCCAACGTGATGTGCGTGGGCGGCTCGTGGATGCTCGACAGCAAATGGATTGAAAACCGCGATTGGGCACGCATTCAGGAGTGCAGCGCGCAAGCACTGGCTCTGCTCGATTGATCAGACTTCGTTAGGCGCTTCATGGCTGTCTTCAGTGCGCTTGGTCGGCGCACTTTTTTTTGCCTGGAACAAAGCTCTCAAGGTGTCTAGCGGCCATCGGCAATGCGCGGCTTGCCATGTTTGGCACGCAGCGGATCGAGCAGGTCGGACAAACCGTTGTGATCGATTTCCTGCATGAGGGCCAGCAGGCCACCCAGCTCTCCCTTGGGAAAACCCTCGCGTGCGAACCAGTTCAGATAATGCCCTGGCAGATCGGCAATCACCCGGCCCTTGTACTTGCCGAAGGGCATTGCAAATGTCACCAGGGATTCGAGTTTTTCGGGGTTCATGGGCAGGTCTTCGCAACGAGTTTCATTTCATGGACAAGCTGACAAAGGTTACATGCATTCTGCACGAGCGCATAATTCGCGATCATGCATAAAGAGGGTAGGGTCGGCGGCTGGTTAATCGCAAACCACTGATCTATAAGACAATAACCAATAACATCGATTTGGCACGAAGCCTGCTCTTGCTCATCCATCCCCAACCCGGTTTCCGATTTTTCTCAGGAATTGAACAAAGATGAATGGTCCCACCAAAAGCGTGATTTCGATTCTCAACAATCTGATCGAAACCTGCAAAGACGGTCAGGAAGGCTTCAAGACGTGCGCCGAAGACATCAAGAACCCCGAGCTCAAGGCGCTGTTCACCAAGCACGCGCACGAATGCGCTGAGGCGGCTGGCGAGTTGCAAGCCGAAGTGATCGCTCTGGGCGGTACCCCTGAAGACTCCACCAGCCTGAGCGGTGACCTGCACCGCCGTTGGGTCGACGTCAAATCGATTTTTACAGGCAAGGATGAAGAAGCGGTCTTGAACGAAGCCGAGCGTGGCGAAGATGTGGCACTCGCGGCCTATAAGGATGCCTTGGCCCAGCCACTGCCTGCCCACGTTCATTCCATCATCGAGCGTCAGCAGCAGGGCGTGCAACGCAATCACGACGAGATCAAGGCGCTGCGCAATATCGCTCGCGCCCATAGCTGAGTAGGTTTGAGCAATAGAAGAACGCCCGCGTATCGGGCGTTTTTTTATGGGTGGTGTTCAGTGGCTGGCAGGCAGTGCGGGTGTCCGCGAACCGTCGGTGCGGTGAAACAGCCGCTCCAGTTGCAGATAGATCACCGGGGTGGTGAACAGCGTCAGCACCTGGCTGATGAGCAGGCCGCCCACCACCGCAATACCCAGCGGCTGGCGCAACTCCGCACCGGCGCCGTAGCCGAACATCAACGGCAACGCACCCAGCAGTGCAGCCAGGGTGGTCATGATGATCGGGCGAAATCGCGTCAGGCAGGCTTTGTGTATCGCTTCACGCGGGGGCAGTCCTTGGATACGTTGCGCCTGCAGGGCGAAGTCGATCATCAGAATGCCGTTCTTCTTGACGATGCCGATCAGCAAGACCAGGCCGATCAAACCCATGATCGAGAAATCTTGTCCCCACAGCCATAGCAGCAACAGGGCACCGAGCCCGGCCGAAGGCAGGGTCGAGATGATCGTCAGGGGGTGGACGAAGCTTTCGTACAGCACGCCCAGGATGATATAGACCGCCACCAGCGCGGCCAGAATCAGCCAAGGTTGGCTGGCCAGTGAGCTTTGAAAGGCCTGGGCTGCACCCTGGAAACTGCCGGAGATGGCAGCGGGCATGCCCAGTTCCGCCTCCGTGCGTTCGAGCAACGCCACGGCTTCGCCCAACGCAACGCCTGGCGCCAGATTGAAAGACAGGTTGGCAGCGGGAAACAGACCGTCGTGACTGATCGACAAGGGGCCCTGAGTGGGCGGCTCCACTCGGGCGACGGCCGAGAGCGGTACCATTTCACCACTCAGCGCTGAGCGCAGATAGAAGTACTGCAGGCTCTGGGCCTTGCCGCGTTGGTCCGCCTTGAGCTCCAGAATGACCTTGTACTGATTGGTCTCGGTCTGGAATTCGTTGATCTGGCGCTGACCGAACGCATCGTACAGCGCCTGATCGATGTCGCTGGCGGTCAGGCCGAAGCGTGCTGCGGCCACGCGATCGATGCTGATCTGCGTCACGCTGCCGCCCAGCTGCAAGTCGTTGGACAGGTCGCGAAAAGCCGGGTTGGCCCGCAGCCGCTCGGTCAGGCGCTGGGTCCACAGGTTCAGGGTAGGCCCGTCATTGCTTTTGAGTACGTATTGGTACTGACTACGGCTGGGCCCGGCGCTGAGGTTGATGTCCTGCCCGGCACGCAGGTACAGCACCACGCCCGGGACCTGCGCCAGTTGCGGCCGCAGGCGGTCGATGAACTCGCTGGCCGACACGTCTCGCTCGCCCTGGTTCTTCAAGCCGATCCAGAACCGTCCAGTAGCAATGGTCTGGTTGCTGCCTGTCACGCCGACAGCGTGGGAATAAGCCCGGACCGCCGGATCTGCGCCGACGATGCGGGCCAGAGCGAGGTGTTTTTCCTGCATGTCCTTATAGGAAATGTCCGCCGCCGCCTCGGTTGTGCCCAGCACGAAACCGGTGTCCTGCACCGGGAAGAACCCTTTCGGGATGAGCACGTAGCCTGCGACTGAAAGGCCCACGGTCACGGCGAACACGGCCAGGGTGACGCGCTGGTGCGCCAGCGCGCGTATCAGCCCCTTGTCATACCAGTCCAGCAGACGCGCACCGAAATCGGCGCGCGTGGCGTACGCGGGTCGGCGCATGAACAGCGCGCACAAGGTCGGTGCCAGGGTCAGGGAAACCACGACCGAAATCAGAATGGTCGAGGTCGCCGTCAACGCAAACTCCTTGAACAGCCGCCCGACCACGCCCCCCATGAACAGCAGCGGAATGAACGCGGCGATCAGCGAAAAACTGATCGACACCACCGTGAAGCTGATTTCGCTGGCACCCTTTATCGCCGCTTCGCGCATGCCATCGCCGGCTTCCAGATGGCGATGGATGTTCTCCACCACGACGATCGCGTCGTCGACCACGAAGCCGACGCTGATCACGATCGCCACCAGCGTCAGATTGTTCAGGCTGAAACCCATCAGGTACATGGCGGCGAATGTCGCGACCAGAGACACACCCAGCACGCTCGACACGATCAGCGTGGCTGACAGCTGGCGCAGGAACAGGGCCATGACCGCCACGACCAGCAATACGGCGATCAGCAGCGTCAGCTCGACTTCGTGCAGGGAAGCCCGGATGGTCTGGGTGCGGTCGTTGAGCACGGTGACGTCTACGGTCGCCGGCAGCATCTCCTGCAAGCGTGGCATGGCGGTGAGGATGCGGTCGACGGTGTCGACGATATTGGCGCCCGGCTGACGGAAAATCGTTAGGTTCAACCCCGGTTGATCACCGGACCAGGATTGCACGTAGGCATTCTCCGCGCCCTGGATCACCGTGGCGACATCCTTGAGCTGCACCGGCGCACCGTCACGGTAGGCCACCACCAGTTGCGCGTATTCATCGGCCTCGAACAGTTGATCGTTGGTGGCCAGTGTCGAAACGCTGGTGTCGCCGTACAGAGCGCCCTTGGCCAGGTTCAAGCTGGTCTGCTGGATGGCGCCGCGCAGGTCGGCCAAGGTCAGTTCTAAAGCAGCCAGGCGCTCGGGAGCCGCCTGCACACGAATCGCCGGGCGTTGCTGGCCGGTGATGTAGACCTGGCCGACGCCCTCGATCTGGCTCAGTTGCCGGGCCAACAGCGTTTCGGTGTAGTCACTCAACACGTGGGTGGGCATTTGCGCCGAGCTCACGCTGAGGATCAGCACCGGGCTGTCACCCGGGTTGACCTTGCGCCAGGTTGGCAGGTTGGGCATGTCCTGCGGCAGACGTCCAGCTGCAGTATTGATTGCCGCCTGGACCTCTTGCGCGGCGGTGTCGATGCTTTTGCTCAGGCTGAATTGCAGGATCAGATTGGTCGATCCCAGTGCGCTGCTGGAGGTCATCTGGGTCATGCCGGGGATGGCGCTGAATTGCACTTCCAAAGGTGTAGCGACCGAAGACGCCATGGTCTGCGGACTGGCGCCGGGCAACTGGGCGTTCACCTGAATGGTCGGGAAATCCGCTTCGGGCAGCGGCGCGATTGCCAGCCGGGTAAAGGCCAGGCCACCGAGCAACACCAGGGCAAAGGTCAGCAGAACGGTGGCCACCGGGTGGTCGATGCACCAGGCGCTGACCGAGCGCCCGGTGCTCATGGCGCGGTCGCTGCGTTGCCCGTCGCCGGCTCGACAAGCTGTACTGGAGCGCCTGGCCTCAATCTTGACTGCCCGTCACTGACCAGCACGTCACCAGCCGCCACGCCTTCTATCAGGCTCTGCGTGGAGTTCTGGTAAAGCACCTGCACCGGAACCTGCTCGACCTTGGCGTCAGTCACACGGTAGACGTAATGGCCGTCGATCCCGCGCTGGACCACTGCCAATGGCACTACCAAGGCATTGCGCTCGACCCCGACCTGCAATCCGACACTCACCAGCTGACCTGGCCACAAAGTGTGTTTGCCGTTATGAAATTCAGCCTTGGCGCGAATGGTACCGGTGCTTGCCGCAATCTGGTTGTCGAGCAGGGTGAGGTGGCCTTCACCGACCTGCGTGCCCGTCTCGGTGTCGCCATTTATGTACGCGCGCACCACCGCTGGCTGCGGCTTGTCCAGCAGCGACTGCAGGGTGGCCAGTTCCTGCTGCGGCAGCGAGAACTCGACAGCGATGGGGTCGATCTGAGTCACCGTGAACAAGCCTTCGGCATCACTGACGCGCAGGAAATTGCCGGGATCCACGCGTCGAATCCCGACCCGACCGGTCACCGGCGAACGAATCTGGGTATAGGACAACTGCACTTGCGCCGCAGCGATGGCGGCCTTGTTGCCTTGCAGGGTTGCGGTGAGCTGGTCGAACAGGGCTTGTTGTTCGTCGAGCACCTGTCGGGAAATACCGTTGTCACGGCTCAGGTCCTTGTAGCGGCGCAGGTTGATGCCTGCCACTTGCAACTGCGCCTGGCTCTGACTGGCTTGCGCTTGAGCTTGAGCCAGGCTGGCGCGAATGGCGCGATCGTCGATGCTGGCAAGCGCATCTCCTTTGTTCACCCATTGGCCTTCTTTCACCGCGACCTGGTCAAGAATACCGTCGACCTGTGCACGCACGGTCACGCTGTGCAGGGAAAGCACCGAACCGATACCGGTGAGGTAGCGCGGCACATCGGCCTGCACCACGCTGACCACGCGCACCGGAACGGCCTGGGCCGATGACGGTTGGGTGGGTGAGGTGCGCTTGAACAGCCATGCCGCGACGACCACGACGACGAGCAGCAGACCTGCCACGAGCAGGGGGCGGATGGCTATGCGCATGCGGATCGGACACCGGCAGGGGGGAAGATCGGGCAGTTTGACCTTAGTCGCGCTGCCTTGCCAAGCCCAGGCCTGTGGGTGGTCGGCCCTAGGCAGCCGACGCCCATGGGGCTATTGCGGTTCGCCTAGGAAAAAATCGCTCAGATCCAGAGGCGTTTAACCGTTAGACCCGTCGGGTTTTTCCTACAAGGTGTGCTGAATAGACCTATGGAACTGCCCAGTTGATCACCAGAGACTTCTTTCCTTACAACAAGTCGATAAATGAAGGAAGGCCAGTGATCGTTATGGACTGTGTGAAGTATGGCAAAGGATTGCTGCTGGCGAGTCTGATCCCCGTGATGCTGGCCTTGCTGTACGTCAGCACGTTGCCGGCGGCGATCAAGTGCTGCGCCTTTCAACTGGCCCTCGCCTTGGGCATGCTGTTGGTGTTATCGACACGCCAGCCATGGATTAGGGTGCTGGTGGTTGTTTCATTCATGCTCAAGTTCGCAGCGCTGGAAGCACTCGACGAGAAAGCCGGCAGCATGCCGTTTGTCAGCATCCTCTATGCATTCATTCTGCTTTGACGTTATTTGCCCTGTACCGAATCCCACTGAGTGACGAATGCCTTGCGGCTTTGCTTGTGGTACAGACACAGCTCGGCGCCAGGCTGATTCTTCATGTGCGCCTGTGGATAACGGCCTTGGATGAGCACTGCGGTGTAACCCACGCGGTCTTCGAATTCGGCAGGCGCGCTGGCCACCCGGGCCTGTTTCAATGTGGTGGCTTTCAAGCAGCTGCTCGCGACGCGTTTGTCGTGTTCCGCCCAGGCTTGGTCGGTCGACGCCATCGCTTGAGTGGTGGCGCCGCCGAGCGTGAGCAAAAGGGTCAGGTGGGTTTTCATGGTCAGGGAGCCTCAGCGGTGTAAACGGGCACCCATTATGCCTGGGTACCTTCCATCCATGTCCCGTTCATCCAGGCACCGCTGACCTCACGGCGTTGATGCTCAGGTACCTTTGTGCCGCAGCGGGCTCAGCGCGCCTGTTCGGCGACGAAACGCGCTGCGGTGATCAGGCAGCCGGTCAGTTCGGGGGAGGAGAATTTCGTCAGCACGGCATTGGCGCCGGCCAGCCGAGCCTTCTCGCTGTTCATCGTACTGTCCAGCGAGGTGTGCAGCAGAACGTACAGATCCTTGAAGTCCGGTGTTTCTCGCAAAGTGCGGGTCAGCGCGTAGCCGTCCATTTCCGACATCTCGATATCCGATACCAGCACATTGATCTGCGCCTCGGTGCCCTGCAGTTCCAGCAGGCAGTCGATCGCCTCGCGGGCGCTGCGCGCCGTCCGACATTCGATGCCCAGGGTGCGCAAGGTGATGAGCGACTGTTGCAACGCCACGTGGCTGTCGTCCACGACCAGGATGTTGGCGTTGGCCAGGCAGCGGGCATCGGCGTCGCTCAAGCGCTGGGGTTCGCCCTGCAGGCGCGCCGGGGCAATGCCGTGGATGACTTTCTCGATGTCCAGTACCTGCACCAGCGCACCGTCCACCTGGGTCACCCCGGTAATGAACGACTTGGTACCCGAGCCGTAGGGTGGCGGACGGATATCGGTGCTCAGGCAATGCACTATGCGGCTGACGGCCTGAACGTGCAGGCCCTGCTTGGAGCGACTGACGTCCGTGACGATCAGGCACCCGCCGGACGGATCGAGCAAGGGTTGCTCACCGATCGCTCGGCTCAGGTCGATGACGGACAACGCCTGGCCCCGCAGGGTTGCCACCCCTTTGACGTGGGGATGTGCTTCGGGGAGTCGGGTCAGGGCAGGGCAGGGGATGATCTCGCTGACCTTGAGCAGGTTAATGGCCATCAACTTGCCGCTGCGCAAGGTGAACAACAGCAAGGAAAGGGAGTCTGCGCGGGCGTTCTGGGTTGCCATGTGAACCTTCTTGATGGAGCCGATGCGGGGCGGCGAACGACCCGCCCAAGGAGTGCGTTGCCTATGTATCGACTCGACACGCACAGGCTTTAACGAGATCGTCGTGCTGGCTGCCACGCTTGGCTTAACGTCGGTTTAATCACGCGCGCCATACTGTGTGCGGGTTGGCAGAAATTTCTGGTTACACCGTATTTCCAGAGTTTTCCTACAGTCCTCTTGGCAACCCAGCGTGTAGACTGGCGCCCATCTAAAAACCTGCCCGTTCTGACCTGTGAAGGGAAAGCTGCAATGAATGAAGTCAACCTGCGCCTGAACCGCGAGCGACGTTTCCTGGTATTGCTGGGCGTGATCTGCCTGGCCTTGATCGGTGGGGCGCTGTACATGCAGATCGTGTTGGGCGAGGCACCTTGCCCATTGTGCATCCTGCAACGCTATGCCTTGCTTTTCATTGCCCTGTTCGCCTTCATCGGCGCGGCGATGCGCGGCCGTACCGGTGTGACGGTATGCGAAGGGTTGGTGGTGCTCAGCGCCGTGGGCGGCATTGCGGCGGCCGGGCGTCATGCATGGGTATTGGCCAATCCCTCGGTCAGTTGCGGCCTCGACACGCTGCAACCGATCGTCGACGGGTTGCCCCTGGCCGATCTGATGCCCAGCGTGTTTCAGGTCCAGGGTTTCTGCTCGACACCTTACCCACCGGTGCTTGGCCTGTCGCTGGCGCAGTGGGCGCTGGTGGCTTTTGTGATGACGGCTATCCTTGTACCCGTGGGCATCTATCGCAATCGCACACGCGCCTGATGGCGCCGGGGGTATCGGCCTCGTCATTATTCGTGCCGGAAGTCGATTCCGCCTTCGGCGTGTAACGGCGAAGATGCGACAACCTGTCGTCGGCGATTTCGCGAAAGCCCCTAAAATACGGGCCTTCGCAAGGGTTTTCAGGGGTGCGACATCGTGTCGCAAGGCTTTGAAAGTGCGTCGGATTGTTGCATAATTTGGAAATACCTGTTGCTGGATTAGTCGTAGTCAATGGGTAAAGGGCTCACTACAATCGCGGAAATTTCAGCAGGTCAGTGCCTCAAAAAGGGCAGGTCGGTGGCGCTTTTGCACCATTGGCAGGCACTTTTCATACCGTTGGTACGGCTTGGCTGAACCCTTGAGTGGTCCGTGCACTCAAGGGAAAGAGTCTGCAATCCTCTGGGTTGCACAAGTCATGACAGCTGCACCGTTCCAGACCGGTCTTGTCACCCCGCAGCAACTGCGAGCCTGGCATGTCCGTATTCAATCCCGATATAAATGCTGGCGCTTGGCAGGTTGAAGTGTTGGCTACCAAAACACAATTGCATTGAAGCAAGCTGCTCTAGAGGTCGTGAGATGAGTAAAAAGCGTTACCCCAGACTGTTTGGCATACTGCCCTTTTTAGGCATGCTTTTTCTCGGCGGGTGCAAGTGGACCCTGATCGACTCGAAAGGGCAGGTGGGCATCGACGAACGCAACCTGATCTACATCGCCACCGGGCTGATGTTGCTGGTGGTGATCCCGGTCATCGTCATGGCGCTTGCGTTCGCCTGGAAGTACCGTGCCTCCAACAAGGAAGCCACCTACACGCCTGAATGGGCGCACTCCACAAAGATCGAACTGGTGGTGTGGGGCATCCCGCTGCTGATCATCATCGCGCTGGGCTACGTGACCTACGTGTCGACTCATCACCTGGATCCGTACCGTCCGCTGGATTCCGAGCACAAGCCGGTCACCATCCAGGTCGTTGCGATGGACTGGAAATGGTTGTTCATCTATCCGGAACAAGGCATTGCCACGGTCAACAAGATCGTCTTCCCGGCCAACGTACCGGTCAACTTCCGCATCACCTCCGACTCGGTCATGAACTCTTTCTTCATTCCGCAGCTGGGCGGCCAGATCTACGCAATGGCCGGCATGCAGACGCAGTTGCACCTGATCGCCAATGAAAACGGCGAGTTCGACGGCATCTCCGCGAACTACAGCGGTGCAGGCTTCACCGGCATGAAATTCAAAGCAGTCGCTACGACCCAGGCTGATTTCGATGCATGGGTCAGTGAAGTGAAGAGCGCGCCTAAGCAGCTCGATGCAGCTACCTACGAAGCGCTGGCCAAACCTAGCGAGAAAAATCCGGTCGAGCTGTATTCCTCGTACGTCCCGAACCTGTTCCAGACCATCATCGACAAGTATGAAGGCATGAACCCAGGTAAAGGCGTCAGCCACGAGGGGAAGCAAGCCTCGAACGAAGGGATGGACATGGGCAAGAATTCAGCTGCTGGGGCAGAGGAGTAAAAGATGTTCGGTAAACTTAGTCTGGAAGCGGTGCCCTTCCACGAGCCGATAGTGATGGTGACACTCGCCGTCGTTGCGGTGCTCGGGGCGGTGGTGTTCGGTCTGATCACCTACTACAAGAAGTGGACGTACCTGTGGACCGAGTGGTTCACGTCGGTCGACCACAAGAAAATCGGCGTGATGTACATCGCCGTTGCCATGGTCATGCTGCTGCGCGGCTTTGCCGACGCCATCATGATGCGCTCGCAGCTTGCGGTCGCCACGGGCGGTTCCACCGGCTTCCTGCCACCGGAACACTACGACCAGATCTTCACCGCTCACGGTGTGATCATGATCATCTTCATGGCCATGCCATTCATGATCGGTCTGATGAACATTGTCGTGCCGCTGCAGATCGGCGCTCGCGACGTGGCTTTCCCGTTCCTGAACTCGGTCAGCTTCTGGCTGTTCGTGGTCGGCGTGCTGCTGGTCAACATCTCTCTGGGTGTCGGCGAGTTCGCCAAGACCGGCTGGGTGGCGTATCCGCCGTTGGCGGGGTTGCAATACAGTCCGGGGGTAGGTGTCGACTACTACATCTGGGCACTGCAGATATCCGGCTTGGGTACCTTGCTCACAGGCGTCAACTTCATCGTCACCATCTTGAAGATGCGTGCGCCTGGCATGACTTTGATGAAAATGCCGGTGTTCACCTGGAACTGCCTGTGCACCGCGGTCCTGATCGCTGCTTCGTTCCCGATCCTCACCGCTGTTCTGTTCATGCTGACCCTTGACCGCTACTTGGGCTTCCACTTCTTCACCAACGAGCTTGGTGGGAACCCGATGATGTATGTCAACTTGTTCTGGGCCTGGGGCCACCCCGAGGTTTACATCCTGATCCTGCCGGCCTTCGGTGTGTTCTCGGAAGTAACCTCGACGTTCTGTAAAAAGCGTCTGTTCGGCTACGTCTCCCTGGTATGGGCAACGATCGCCATTACCGTGCTGTCGTTCGTGGTCTGGCTGCACCACTTCTTCACCATGGGTTCGGGGGCCAACGTCAACGCCTTCTTCGGCATCATGACAATGGTCATCGCGATTCCGACCGGTGTGAAGATCTTCACCTGGCTGTTCACCATGTACCGTGGCCGCATCGAGTTCACCACTCCGATGTTGTGGACCATCGGCTTCATCGTGACCTTCAGCATCGGCGGCATGACTGGCGTACTGCTGGCGGTACCGGGCGCTGACTTCGTCCTGCACAACAGCCTGTTCCTGATCGCTCACTTCCACAACGTGATCATCGGTGGTGCGGTATTCGGTTACCTGGCCGGCTTCGCCTTCTGGTTCCCGAAAGCGTTTGGCTTCAAGCTCAACGAGCGTCTGGGCAAGTACTCGTTCTGGTGCTGGCTGGTCGGTTTCTACCTGGCGTTCATGCCGTTGTACGTGCTGGGCTTCATGGGCATGACCCGTCGCCTGAACCATACAGACAACCCAGAGTGGACGCCTTGGCTGTACGTGGCTTTCGTCGGTGCACTGTTCGTCGCCGCCGGTATCTTCTTCCAGCTGCTGCAACTCTATGTATCGATCCGCGATCGTCACAAGAATCAGGACGTTTCGGGCGACCCATGGGATGGCCGTACCTTGGAGTGGTCGACTTCGTCGCCACCACCGTTCTACAACTTCGCCGAGCAGCCAGTGGTTTCCGACCTGGACGCTTACTGGGGCATGAAAGAGCGTGGTGAAGCCACTGCCAACGCCGCGGACTACAAGCAGATTCACATGCCGCGCAACACCGGTATGGGCGTGCTGATGTCGTTCTTCGGTCTGATCCTGGGCTTCGCCGCCATCTGGCACATCTGGTGGGCGGCTGCGATCGGCCTGGCCGGCATGGTCATCACCCTGATCGTGCGCAGCTATGACGACGACATCGACTACTACGTACCGGCTGAAGAAGTCGCTCGTATCGAAGGTGAACGCATGGCTCGCCTGGCAAACGCTGCACGAGTTGATTCTCGTCTGAACTCCACGGTGGAGAAGGCTTAAACAATGTCTAACGCAACCTTAAACGCGGAAGTGGCTCACCAACACGAGCACGGTCACGACGATCACGATCATCACGATTCCGGGGGCATGACTGTCTTTGGTTTCTGGATCTACCTGATGACCGACTGCATCCTGTTCGCGTCGATCTTCGCCGCCTACGCAGTACTGGTTAACAACGTCGCCGGTGGCCCGTCGGGCCACGACATCTTCGAGCTGCCCTTCGTGGCAGCCGAGACTGCACTGCTGCTGTTCAGCTCCATCACGTATGGCTTCGCCATGCTGGCGCTGCACAGCAACGACAAAGGCGGCGTGATGAAGTGGTTGTTCGTCACGTTCCTGCTGGGTGCAGGCTTCATCGCGATGGAGATCTACGAGTTCCACAAGCTGATCGAAGAGGGCTTCGGCCCGCAGCGCAGCGGCTTTCTGACCGGGTTCTTCACCCTGGTCGGAACCCACGGCCTGCACGTGACCAGCGGCTTGATCTGGATGGCGGTGCTGATCGCCCAGATCAAATCCAAAGGCCTGACCGCAACCAACAACACGCGCATGAGCTGCCTGAGCCTGTTCTGGCACTTCCTGGACGTGGTCTGGATCTGCGTGTTCACCGTCGTCTATCTGATGGGAGCTCTGTAAATGGCAAACCCTCATACCACTTCGGCCGGTAGCAGCCACGGTAGCTACAAGTCGTACATGATCGGTTTCGTGCTGTCGGTCATCCTGACCGCGATTCCGTTCGGTCTGGTGATGTTCCCGACGCTGTCCAAGGAAGCCACGCTGTGGATCGTGCTGATCTTCGCGGTGGTCCAGGTGCTGGTTCACCTGGTTTACTTCCTGCACCTGGACCGCACGTCCGAACAGCGCTGGAACGTGATCGCCTTCGTCTTCTCGGCGTTGATCATCGCGTTCCTGGTCGGTCTGTCGCTGTGGATCATGTTCAGCATCCATCACTTCATGATGGCGAAGTAAGGAACCCGGCATGTCCGTTAAGCACTTTATCCAAATCACCAAACCGGGGATCATTTTCGGTAACGTGCTTTCCGTGGCAGGTGGGTTCTTCCTGGCCTCTCAAGGGCATGTCGACATTGGGCTGTTTCTGGCTACAGTGATCGGTACATCGCTGGTGGTGGCATCGGGCTGTGCATTCAACAACTGCATCGACCGCGACATCGACGTGAAGATGGAACGCACCAAGAACCGCGCATTGGTCCAGGGGCAGATTTCGGTGAAGGTCGCATTGATCTTCGCCACACTGCTCGGGGTCGCCGGGATGGTCATGCTGTACGCCTTGGCCAACCCTCTGGCGGCGTTGTGCGGTCTGATCGGCTTCGTGATCTATGTAGGGTTCTATAGCCTCTACCTGAAGCGCAAGTCGGTGCATGGTACGTTGGTCGGCAGTCTGTCCGGTGCCATGCCTCCGGTGATCGGTTACGTGGCAGTCAGCAACAGCTTCGATCTGGCGGCGTTGACGTTGCTGGTGATGTTCAGCCTGTGGCAGATGCCTCATTCGTATGCCATCGCGATCTTCCGCTTCAATGATTATCTGGCAGCTTCGATTCCAGTGTTGCCGGTGAAGCGCGGAATCGTGGTGGCCAAGAAGCACATCCTGCTCTACATCCTGGCTTTCCTGCTGGCGACGCTGATGCTGACCTTGGGTGGCTATGCCGGGATGAGCTATCTGGCAGTGGCGGCGGCCATGGGCATGTATTGGTTGTATATGGCCTGGACGGGCTACAAGGCGGTTGATGATCGAGTCTGGGCGCGCAAGCTGTTCGTGTTCTCGATCTTCACCATCACTGCCTTGAGCGTGATGATGTCGCTGGATTTCAAGGTGCCTAGTGAGTTGCTGCTGACTTACGCGCCCTGATTTTGCTGCAGCGATAAAAAAGCCCCGAATCGAATAGATCCGGGGCTTTTTTTTGGGCAGAGGTTGGGTCCGTGGTGCGGCCTTCGCGGGCAGAGCCCGCTCCCACAGGGACTTTCGTGGAACCGGGCTCTGCCCGCAAGGGCCGTACCCCAGACCCGGCCCTCATCTGTGGGAGCGGGGCGGGCGGCGAGCCCTCTGCCCGCGAAGGGCGCACCGCATATTCCGCTTTACAGCCCCGCATCGGCCCGATTATCGTTCGACCTGGCCACCGCAGTGGCCAACGTCGCTCGGACGGTTCCGGGCGCTTACGTCTCCGAGGAAATCATGGCCGAACCTGTTCGCCCGCGCCGCTTTGCGCGCATCGATCGTCTCCCCCCTTATGTGTTCAACATCACTGCCGAATTGAAGATGGCTGCGCGTCGGCGCGGCGAAGACATCATCGACCTGAGCATGGGTAATCCCGACGGCGCCACGCCGCCCCACATCGTCGACAAACTGGTGACCGTTGCCCAGCGCGAAGACACCCACGGCTACTCCACTTCCCGTGGCATCCCGCGGCTGCGTCGGGCGATCTCGCGCTGGTACAAAGACCGCTATCAGGTCGATATCGACCCTGAAGACGAAGCCATCGTCACCATTGGTTCGAAGGAGGGCCTGGCCCACCTGATGCTGGCGACCCTCGACCAGGGCGATACCGTTCTGGTGCCCAACCCCAGCTACCCTATTCACATCTACGGTGCAGTGATCGCCGGTGCCCAGGTACGCTCGGTGCCGCTGGTGCCCGGTGTGGATTTCTTCAACGAGCTGGAACGGGCGATCCGCGAGTCCATTCCCAAGCCGAAGATGATGATCCTGGGCTTTCCTTCCAACCCGACCGCGCAATGCGTGGAACTGGATTTCTTCGAGCGGGTGGTAGCACTCGCCAAGCGCTACGACGTTTTGGTGGTGCACGACCTGGCCTACGCCGACATCGTCTACGACGGCTGGAAGGCGCCTTCGATCATGCAGGTACCGGGCGCCAAGGACATCGCCGTCGAGTTCTTCACGCTGTCCAAAAGTTACAACATGGCAGGATGGCGAATCGGCTTCATGGTCGGCAATCCCGAGCTGGTCAACGCTCTGGCCCGGATCAAGAGCTATCACGACTACGGCACGTTCACACCCCTGCAGGTGGCGGCCATCGCCGCACTCGAAGGCGATCAGCAGTGTGTGAAAGACATCGCCGAACAGTACCGCCAGCGTCGCAACGTGCTGGTCAAAGGTCTTCACGAGCTGGGTTGGATGGTGGAAACCCCCAAGGCTTCGATGTACGTCTGGGCGAAGATTCCCGAGGACTACGCCCATCTTGGTTCGCTCGAATTCGCCAAGAAGCTGTTGGCCGAAGCCAAGGTCTGCGTCTCGCCTGGCATCGGGTTCGGTGACTATGGCGATGATCACGTGCGCTTTGCCCTGATCGAAAACCAGGATCGCATACGCCAGGCCGTACGTGGCATCCGCCAGATGTTCCGGGCCGACAAGGCGGATCGTTCCTAGCCTGGCAGGTCGCGCCACTCGTACTGCATCTGGCGCGCGGTGATGCGCGCTGCGTCACCGCCCAGCAGCCTCGCCACCAGATGCAGGCTCATGTCGATACCGGCGGAGATCCCGGCACTGGTGACCAGGCTGCCGGCGTCGACATAGGGTACATTTTCCTGCACGTCCAGGTCCGGGTAGCCTTCACGGAGTTCCTGGATGTCGGCCCAATGGGTGGTCACGCTGTGTCCTTGCAGCAGGCCAGCCTTGGCCAGAATCAACGCCCCGCTGCACACCGACGTCAGCAAGCCTGTCGACGATGCCATCCGGCGCACCCAAGCCAGGGTCTGCGGATCATTTACGGGCTGATCGATCACACCACCCGGCACTATCAGAACGTCGCAAGGTAGTTCGTCATCGAACTGCGCATCGGGCTGCACCCGCAGGTCGTAGCGCGCAGTAAGCAGCTCGCGACTGGCCGCGACTGTGCTGACGAGAAACGGTGGATGAGCACTGAGGCCGTCGCGCAAGGCGATGCGCGTGGCGACACTGAACACCTCGTAAGGTCCTGCGAAGTCGAGGATTTCGATACCGGGATACAGCAGGATGACCACCTGCAAGGGGCGGTCGAAAATCTGCAGTTCGGGGGGCAGGGCGTTGGGCATACGTTCACTCCAGTCTGGAGCAGGCATGATCGGTCCGGAGCTTGCGTGGGTAAATGACAGTTACCCCACAGATCCTGCCAATGCATCGTGCGACGCATTGCCGTAATGAGCGCTCGACTGTCCGGAGAAATTGTTTCGCCAAGTTGCAGTTGCCCGAGAACACCTTTTTAAATGGCAACCTGATCCTGGCTTTTGGCCGATTACGCGTAAACTGATCATTCCTCGCGAGGCGGTTGACCTTCACTGCACTCGTTCGCTTCGCCTCTGGCCAGTCATCGGCCAGGCTTCATCTTCAGTTTCAGGATCATATTGTCATGACCAAACGGCTCACCAGCGCTCTGCTGGCTTGTGTATTACTCGGCTCCAGCGCCGCCCACGCGCAGAAAGCGCCCCCACCGGTTCAGCTGTCGTTGCTCGGCTCCGGTGGTGTGGTCAGCGCCATGCAGACCATCGTCGTCGAATATGAAAAGGCCACTGGGGTCAAAGTCACCGTGTTGCCTTCGCCCGCCATCGGCGACAACCCCATGGCGATCTCCAGTCGACTGGAGCGCGGCGAGCGTGCGGACTTGGTGCTTACCGAAGACGCGGCCCTGAACAAACTCATTCAATTGGGTGAAGTGCAGCGCGAGCCACGGGTGGATGTTGGCAAGTCGTTCATTGCCATGGCGGTACGCCAGGGCGAGGCCAAGCCTGACATCGGCAGTGTCGACGCCTTTCGCAAGACGTTGCTTGACGCCCGTTCGCTGGCCTATTCCAACAGTACCAGTGGCCTGTACCTGTCGCATCTGTTGTTCCCGCGCATGAAGCTCACCGAGCAGCTTCGCGATAAAAGCAGCCTGGTCGACAACGAACCGGTGGGGGCGGCCGTCGCTCGGGGCGATGTGCAATTGGGGTTCCAGCAATTGAGCGAGCTCAAGGCGGTACCGGGTATCGACATCGTCGGTCTGATTCCCGATGCGGTGCAGAAGATGACGCTGTATTCAGGTGGCGTTACGCGTACCAGCGCTCACCCTGAAGAGGCCGCGGCGCTGCTGCAGTACTTGAGCACCCCGGCGGCCCGGCTGGCAATTGAGGAAAGCGGGCTGACGCCGGTGCACTGACCGGCCCCGGCCGCTCGCTATGGGCGCTAGAGAAACCTGACAGTGTGAAAGGCCACCGTGTTGTAGGGCACGGTGATTTCCTGTTTGTCCTTGAGATCCGGATGTGTGGCGATGATTTCGCGCACTTTCTGGAAAATCGGTTCCTGCTGCTCTGGGGCAAGGGCAGAAATGAAGCTGATCGAGCGTACCCGGTTGAGGATGACGTCCTCTGGCGTACCGGTGTACGTATGGGTGAACCGCTTTTCCACTAAGGGCGTGAATCCGCTGTGAGGGAATGATTCCCGCCATTTCTGGGTATAGAACCGTGGGCTGTCTCCGGCCACATCGCTCACGATGTCCGCGATCTGGCGCACCCAGTCGTGGCTGGTGTCGCGCAGGTTCCAGATCATCCCCAAGCGTCCTCTGGGTTTCAGCACGCGGTAGATTTCCGCCATGCTGGCAGCATTGGCGAACCAATGGAAGGAGTGAGCGCAGACCACGGCGTCCACCGACCCACTTTTGAGGGGGATTTCCTCGGCAGCTCCTTCGAGGACCTTCACGTAGGGGTTGTCGGCCCAGTTGTGTTCCAGCTGTGCACGCATCGCCGCAACAGGCTCGACGGCGAACACTTCGGCGCCGGCCTCGAGCAGTCGCGGAATGAACTTGCCGGTGCCTGACCCCAGGTCGAGTACCGTTGTGTGGGGTGGGTCCCATTTGCTGTGCGGCTTGATCTGAATCGTCTCGCGCAACCAGTTGTCGAGCTCCTTTGGGTAGTCCGGACGGCCCTTGTCGAAGGCGTCGGCCCCCTGCAGGTAGCCCTTTGCAGCCGTCGATGGAAGGATGCCCTGGAGCTTTTCGGTCAAGTTCTTGATTTGCAGAATATCGCCTAGGTTTTTCACGTTCGCCCCTCGCACGCTTGCTGGCGCTGTCGTAGTCGCCAGGCTGATGGAACAGCGGAACACCCAACCAGCCTCGGTGGGCGTTATAAGACAAAGCGTAGCGCAAGGTGGACGAGGCGGTGGTTAATTCCTGCTGCACCAGACGAGGCCGGATCAGAGGGGGGTGGCAGACGTGCCTTCAAGCCCTTGGGCCACCGATGCCTGCGCCTGGAGCTCCAGCCACTGACGAAAAACCCTGCATTTCCGGCTTTCTTCGGTCGACCGCGCCGACAGCAGGAAATACCCGGACCCGTCGCGTACAAAGCCGAAGGGTGCGACCAGTTGGCCCGAGGCGAGCTCTTCTTCCACCATCATCATCGACGCCATGCTCACGCCCAGGCCTGCAGTGGCCGCCTGAAGGCACAAGTAGAAGTGCTCGTAATCGATGGTCGTGACATCGCAGGCCACTTTCTGCACCAGACGCAACCACTGCTCCCAGGCCGCGGGTCGTGTTCGGCTGCGAAGCAGGTGCACGCCGCTCAATCGTCCGGCCGGCCCTGCCAGGCTGGGCGCGCACACCGGGCCCACCCATTCCGGACACAGTGCGCTGCTGTGCACGGTGTCATCCCAGTGGAAATCATCGCGTCGGATGGCCAGGTCTGCGCTACACCGAGAGAAATCGATCGGTCCGCCCGCTGCCAGCAATTGAATCTGGATGTCCGGATGCGCCTTGTTGAAGGCGGGCAGGCGTGGAATCAGCCATTTCATTGCGATGGTCGGCTCGCAGGACAACACCAGAATGTCTTCGCCGGCTTTCTGCTGTACCTGACGAACCGCCTGTTCCAGCTGCTCGAACATCGGTTGGGTCACCTCATGCAGCAGACGTCCGGCATGGTTGAGAAACACCGCACGGTTGCGTCGCTCGAAGAGCTCTACGCCCAATGCATCTTCAAGCGAGCGAATCTGGCGGCTCACAGCGCCATGAGTGACGTGCAGTTGCTCTGCGGCCTTGATGAAACTCTGCGTTTGCGCGGCAGCGTTGAAAAAACGGAAGGAAGCGAGGGGCGGGAGGCTCATACGGGCAACGAAATCTCACAGGTTTCGATGACTATAAATCGTTTTTTTCAGCCCAGGCAAAACTCCATGATGGCGCTCGTTGCCGAGGATTCTGGCGACCTGACTAATAAAATGGAGAAAATCCATGGACAATATTCATAAGCGTGCAGTGCCCATTGGCAATCTTGCTCCCCAGCTTTATACGCCACTGATCGCCGAAGTCTGCGATACCGTAAACCGCAATGGGTTTGTTTTTCTGCAACCGCCCATGGTCGCAGCCTTGCTGAACAGTGCCGTACCCGGCTTCGTCCAGGGCTGGGAAGACTTCCGGCTCTCATGGGGTCATCTGGACCAGGACGCGTTCATGGGCGACGGTGGTACCTATCGCTTCCGCCGTTACGCCACCTTCTTCACCGAGCAGGGCAGTCGCCACTGGCAGCCCAGTCCTCACCAACCGCATTACCAGACCACTGTGCACAACCCACTCAATGGCGGCATTGTCCGGCACTTTGCCCCGATCCCGACCGAGCTCTGCGAAGGCCTGGTTTTTTCGGCGGTGATGGATCTGTGTTGCGCCTGCTTCAACGTGCTGGCGCCACACTGCGCATGGCATATCGAAGTTCATCAGTTCCGCATCGATGCGTCCGCGGGCGCCGCCTCTCCCACGCCCGAAGGTGTGCACCGGGACGGCGTCGACTTTGTATTCATGCTGATGGTCAACAGGGTCAATGTCGTGGAGGGCGAAACGTCCATCTACGATAACGACCAGCGGCTGCTGGCCAGGCATTCGATGATCCATGAACTGGAGGCTGCGCTGCTCAATGACGCACAGGTCCGGCACGGTGTCAGCGCCATCATCCCGATACACCCCGATCGACCTGCCCACCGCGATGTACTGGTCGTTACTTTCAAGAAACGCTGACGGAATGTGGTCATGAACGAATTACTGGCAGTAGCCCTGATTACCGTATTGGCTGTCATCAGCCCAGGCCCCGACTTCGCCATGGTCACGCGCAACAGTTATGCCTATGGGCGGCGCAGTGGACTGATCGCGGCATTGGGCATTGCCTGCGGTGTACAGGTGCATGTTTTCTACACCGTGTTCGGTATTGCCGTGATCATCACGCAATCGCCCCTGTTGTTCATGGCCATGAAATGGCTGGGTGCCGGTTATCTCATTTACCTTGGGCTGCGCTCATTGCTCAACACGTCAAAGTTGGCGCTGGATACCGTCGAGGGTGCGACACCGTCTCTGTGGAGCGCTTTCCGAATGGGCTTTTTCACCAATGCGCTCAATCCCAAGACGATGCTGTTCGTGGTGGCGACCTACAGTCAGGTCGTGCAGGCAGGCAGTTCGATGACGACGAACTTTGCGTACGGTCTGTTCATGTCGTTCTCGCACTGGGTGTGGTTCAGCATCGTGGCGCTGTTCTTTTCGTCCGGGCCATTGCGGCGGCGGATGCTGGAGAAACAACGCCTCGTCGATCGCGTGATCGGCACCGCGCTCATCGGGTTGGGCGCGAGCCTGGTGCTGCCGGGCCTTGTTGGCTGAGCCATCGCACCGCAAGCCGTCTGCCATGGCGCTTGCGGTGCAACCGATCAGGCCGGCTGCAGTTTCTTTTCGAACACCACCACGCCGTCCAGGTCGCGCAGTTGCACAGTCATTTCCCCGCTTAAGCCCTCGATCTGCACTTCGCCGAAAAACTGGAAGCCCGCGAACGGCGAAGTGTTCTGCGCAGGCGGCGCTTTCTGGAAAACCACTTGCGGACCGAACGTGGCATCGAGCGGGTTGGGCCCGAAGCTGCCGGCATTCAACGGTCCGGCGACGAACTCCCAGAAGGGCTCGAAGTCCTGAAACGCAGCGCGGTCGGGGTGGTAGTGGTGGGCTGCGCAGTAATGCACATCGGCCGTGAGCCAGACGGTGTTGGCGATTTTTTGCTGGCGCAGAAAACCCAGCAGCTCGGCGATTTCCAGCTCGCGACCCTTGGCAGCGCCGTCATCGCCGTTGGCGATCGCCTCCCAGCGGCCAACGCCTGGGCTGACTTCTCCATCTGGAACACCCAGGCCGATGGGCATGTCGGCGGCGATGACTTTCCACTGCGCCTGCGATCCCTTGAGCCCGGACTTGAGCCAGTCCAGTTGCGCCTGCCCGAGAAACGCCGTGCGGGCTTCGGGTGTGGGCGCCAGGTTGTCATCATTGCCGCTGCGGTAGCTGCGCATGTCCAACACGAAAATGTCCAGCATCGGCCCGTAGCTGAGCTTGCGGTAAATACGCCCGCCGTTGTCGGCCCGCTGCAGGCGCATGGGGGCGTATTCGAGCCATGCCTGGCGGGCGTTGCCCACCAGATGGCGAATGTCGCGGTTCTGGTAACGCTCGTCGAGCTGCTTGCTGGGCGACCAGTTGTTGGTCACCTCGTGGTCGTCCCATTGCCAGATCTGCGGCACCTCGGCGTTGAACCGGCGCACGTTTTCATCCATCAGGTTGTAGCGGTAGTTGCCGCGGTACTCATCCAGAGTCTCGGCCACCTTGCTCTTGGCTTCGGTGGTGATGTTGCGCCACACGCGGCCGTTTTCCGTGGTCACCGTGGCCGGCACCGGCCCGTCGGCGTAAATGGTGTCGCCGCTGTGGATGAAGAAATCCGGCAAGCGCAGGCGCATGGCTTCGTAGATACGCATGCCGCCAATATCCGGATTGATGCCAAAGCCCTGGCCCACGGTGTCGCCGCTCCACACGAAACGGATATCACGACGCTGCGAAGGCTCGCTGCGCAGATGACCGAACCACGGCTCGCTGCTGACGCCGGTCTGCGCGTCCTCGAACTGCACCCGATAGAAGATCGCCTGATCCACCGGCAAGCCATTGAGCTCGACCCGTGCGGTAAAGTCGGTGCCGGCGTCGGCCAATGGCGAGACCAGTCGGCGCGGATTAGTGAACATGCTGCGCGTATCCCACTCCACCACCATTCGCGCCGGGCGGTCGCACCGGCTCCAGACCATTGCCTTGTCGCCCAACAGGTCGCCCGACTGTACGCCGTCGGTGAGTTGTGGCCGGTCCTTGACCGAAGCGATCACCGCCGGCGCCAGCCCCGGCAGCAGAAAACCCGCACCCACGGCCTGGACGAGACGACGGCGCTTGAGGTCGAACATGCTCATGACATAGCCCTGTGAAAGAGAAAGGGCTATGTAAGCGTGGGGATGTGACAGGGGCGTGTCAGCCAGGAACGATCGTCTCGCTCGCCGAACTTGCCTGCAGCGTGCGCAAGCCTGTCAGCACGGCGGTGAGCATCAGCAAGCCGGCGCCGATGGCAACGCCGAATCCGGCACGGGTGCCGAAGTGGTCGATGACCAGGCCGGCAGTCGCGCCGCCCATTGCAATGCCGACACTGACGCCTGTACTCAACCAGGTCAGCCCTTCGGTGATCTTTCCGGGCGGCAGGATTTTCGTGCCGATGTTCATCACCACGATCAGCGTCGGCGCGAACGACATGCCGGTGATGAACAGCAAGCCGGTGAGCCAGTACACATTGGGCGCAAAGATCGGCAGCGTGGTCGCCACGGCGGTAAATACCGCGCCGATCAGCAATTGGGTTTCGAACGGTAGCCCACTTCTGACCGCTCCGAAGGTGATCCCGGCGACCATCGACCCAGCTGCGAAGCCTGCCAGGACAAAGCTGGCTGCGGCCGCCCAGCCGGCCTCCTTGGCAAAAGCGACCACCGCCACGTCGACCGACCCGCCGAGCACGCCCAGCGCCAGCATCGCCACGACGATGATCCGCAAGGCCGGAATGCGCAGGGGGGAGCTGGAGTGGCCTTTGACGGCCGGTATCGGCGGTGGCTCGGTTTCGTGCTGGCGGAGAAAGGCGACAACGCCGACGGCCAAAAGCACGGCGGCCACCAAAGGTCCGGCTTGAGGAAACAGGCCGCTACTCAATGCGATGGACAGCGGCGGGCCGACGATGAAGGTGAATTCCACCAGCACCGTATCCAGGGAATACGCGGCGTGCAGCTGCGGCTTTCCGCGAAACAGATAGGCCCAGCGCGCGCGGATCATCGCCCCGAAACTGGGAAGCACACCTGCCATGGCTGCCAGCACGAACAGCACCGGAAGCGGCGCATGCCAGTACACGGCACCGATCAAGGCCAGCAGCATGCCAATGCTGAACGCCGCGATCGGCGCCAGCACCTTGCGCTGGCCGCGCTGATCCACCAGCTTCGAGATCTTGGGCCCGAGTATGGCGCTAGTCAGGGTATAAGTGCCCGCTACCGCCCCTGCGACCCAGTAGCGGCCCGTTTCCTGTGCGAGCATGGCAATCAGACCCAGCCCGACCATGGCTTGCGGAAGCCTGGCCATCGAGCCGGCCACGATCAGCGCCACGACGCCTGGGGTTGCGAAGAATGTACGGTAGGCATTGCTCATGTGAAGGGCGGAACTCCGTGTTCGCGAGGGTGGATCAGGCAGGGGCTTTTATAGTGCCAGTAGGTTGAACCTGATACCTGTTTTGCTGAGAGGTTGAGGGAAGATCATAGGGGGCGCTCAAGAAATAACAGTCGTGCGGCCAGTGCCGTCATCATGCCCGCGAAGCCATAGCTGCCCCACCTTCTCAATGCCGGACCGCCATTCAACCGTTTGCGCAGCGTTGCGGCACAAAGGGCGAGCACGCAGTGAAAAACCAGGGCAATCAAGGCGAGCAGCATGCCCAGCAGCGAGAGCTGGACGACTACGCTTGCGTTGCCGACCGTGACGAATTGCGGCAGGAACACCATGAAGAACAGCAGGGCCTTGGGGTTCAACAAGCTATTGAGCGTGGCGCGAATGAATACCTTGCGGGTCGAGCCCAGCGGACGTGGGGCAGCGCTTTGAGCCGTTGGCGCCGTCAACGCTTGCCAAGCCATCCACAACAGATAGCACGCACCCGCCAACCGCAACAAGTCGAAAGCAGGAGCCCAACTCATGACGACAGCACCCATGCCTGCGCTGACCAGCAGCGTCATGATCAAATCCGCCAGCGAAATGCCCAGCGCAGCCGCCACCCCGGTTCGCCAGCCGTGGGCAAGGGCGTGGCTGGTGACGAACGCCATGTTCGGTCCGGGGACGATCAGCAGCAATGCCGCGGCAATGACGAACAGGTAGAGGTTGGCTGCATCCGGCATGACGACTGCTCCTTTGAGTTGACTCCAAGGGTAGGCGCATCAGGTGAGCGGCGGGAGGTACAGTTCAAGAGAAGGTGGGGGCAACAGTCGATTTTGCTGCAGAGGTCGCCAAGGCTGCGAACGACACGGTGCCTTTTGAGCCATGTATCGAATGCTTGGGTACCATTGGATAGGTGACGGTGAACGGATACGGCGTCGGCAGCGCTGGGTTGTTCATGGCCAGCGGCCGCTCCTGAGCAGGAAGGATGCCGAATCGCAGGCGAAAAAAAAGACCTTCGCGAAGGTCTTTTTCTGATTTGGTGCCCCGAGGGAGACTCGAACTCCCACTCCTTTCGAAAACGGATTTTGAATCCGCCGCGTCTACCAATTCCGCCATCAGGGCTTACAGGCGGCGAAGTATAGAGACGACTCGACCACTGGTCAATCAGCTTTCATGGTCAATTTTGAAGATTTTTGCTAGAATTTTCAGCCCTATACAGCCGAACCCTATCATGCGCGTCGCCGATTTCTCTTTCGAGCTTCCTGATTCCCTGATCGCTCGCCACCCGCTGGCCGAGCGCCATGGCAGCCGCCTGTTGGTCCTCGATGGGTCGTCCGGTGCGCTGGATCATCGTCAATTCACCGATCTGCCGGGCTTTCTGCGGCCGGGCGACCTGATGGTGTTCAACAACACCCGGGTGATTCCGGCGCGGGTGTTTGGCCAGAAGGCGTCGGGGGGCAAGCTGGAAATTCTGGTGGAGCGCGTGCTGGACAGCCATCGCGTGCTGGCCCATGTGCGTTCCAGCAAGTCGCCCAAGCCCGGCTCGATGATCCTAATCGACGGCGGCGGCGAGGCCGAGATGGTCGCGCGGCACGATGCGCTGTTCGAGTTGCGCTTCAGCGAAGAGGTGCTGCCGCTGCTCGACAAGGTTGGCCACATGCCGTTGCCGCCCTACATCGACCGGCCCGACGACACCGCCGACCGCGAGCGCTACCAGACCGTGTACGCCGAGAAGGCCGGTGCAGTGGCGGCGCCGACGGCGGGTCTGCACTTCGACAAGGCGCTGCTGGCGCAGATCGAAGCGATGGGCGTAGAAACTGCCTTCGTGACGTTGCATGTGGGCGCAGGTACCTTCCAGCCGGTGCGGGTCGAGAAGCTCGAAGATCACCACATGCATAAAGAGTGGCTGGAGGTCAGCCAGGACGTGGTCGATGCGGTGCAGGCGTGCAAGGCCCGCGGTGGCCGCGTGGTAGCGGTAGGTACCACCAGCGTGCGTTCGCTGGAAAGCGCCGCCCGCGATGGCGTATTGAAACCGTTCAGCGGCGACACCGACATCTTCATCTTTCCAGGGCGGCCGTTTCATGTGGTCGATGCCCTGGTGACCAACTTTCATTTGCCCGAGTCCACGCTGTTGATGCTGGTCTCGGCGTTCGCGGGTTATCCCGAAGCCATGGCGGCCTATGCGGCGGCGGTGGCCAACGAGTACCGCTTCTTCAGTTACGGTGATGCCATGTTCATCACCCGCAATCCGGCGCCTCGCGGTCCCAGCGAAGCCGCGCCAGGGGATCAAGCATGAGTCGCACCTGTCGTATGTCGTTCGAGTTGCTGGCCACCGATGGCAAGGCCCGTCGTGGTCGCCTGACCTTTCCCCGTGGCGTGGTCGAAACCCCTGCGTTCATGCCGGTGGGCACCTATGGCACGGTCAAGGGCATGTTGCCGCGCGACATCGAGGCGATCGGCGCACAGATGATCCTGGGCAACACCTTTCACCTGTGGCTGCGTCCGGGCACCGAGGTGATCAAGGCGCACGGCGACCTGCACGATTTCATGCAGTGGAAAGGGCCGATTCTGACCGACTCTGGTGGCTTCCAGGTATTCAGCCTCGGCGCCATGCGCAAGATCAAGGAGGAGGGCGTGTACTTCGCCTCCCCGGTGGACGGCTCCAAGGTCTTCATGGGTCCCGAGGAATCGATGCAGGTGCAGCGTGACCTGGGCTCGGACGTGGTGATGATCTTCGACGAATGCACGCCCTATCCCGCCGACGAACAGACCGCGCGCACGTCCATGGAGCTGTCGCTGCGCTGGGCGCAACGTTCCAAGGATGCCCACGCCGATAGCACAGCGGCGCTGTTCGGCATCGTTCAGGGCGGCATGCACGAGAACCTGCGCATGCGCTCGCTCGAAGGCCTGGACAAGATCGGCTTCGATGGCCTGGCCATCGGCGGCCTGTCGGTGGGCGAGCCCAAGCACGAAATGATCAAGGTGCTCGACTACCTGCCGGGCCTGATGCCTGCTGACAAACCTCGTTACCTTATGGGGGTAGGCAAACCTGAAGACTTGGTCGAGGGTGTGCGCCGCGGCGTCGACATGTTCGACTGCGTGATGCCGACGCGCAATGCGCGCAACGGGCATCTGTTCATCGATACCGGCGTGCTGAAGATCCGCAACGCGTTCCATCGCCACGATGATTCGCCGCTGGACCCTACCTGTGATTGCTACACCTGCCGCAACTTCTCGCGCGCTTATCTGCACCACCTGGACAAGTGCGGGGAAATGCTGGGTAGCATGTTGAATACCATCCACAATTTGCGTCATTACCAGCGGCTGATGGCTGGTTTGCGCGAGGCTATTCAACAGGGTACATTGGCCGCCTTTGTCGATGCCTTCTATGCCAAGCGCGGGCTGCCTGTGCCGCCCTTGGACTGACCGTTTTATAAAGACTTTCAAGTCAATAACTTCTAAGTAACTGGAGCGTTGAATGAGCTTTTTGATCCCCGCCGCTTTCGCGGACGCCGCTGCACCGGCTGCTGGCCCTGCCGGCACTGGCTTCGAGTGGATTTTCCTGGTCGGTTTCCTGGTCATCTTCTACATGATGATCTGGCGCCCGCAGGCCAAGCGTGCCAAGGAACAGAAAAACCTGCTGGGCAACCTGCAGAAAGGTGACGAAGTCGTTACCAACGGCGGCATTGCCGGCAAGATCAACAAGGTCACCGACGACTTCGTGGTCATCGAAGTGTCCGACACCGTCGAGCTGAAAATCCAGAAGGGCGCCATCGCCGCGACCCTGCCCAAAGGCACGCTCAAAGCGATCTAAGCTGCAGACTTTTACCCATGTCGGGGCGCGCAAGGCGCCCCGCGTCTTGAACGGGCGGCGTGATGCTGAACAAATACCCTCTGTGGAAATATGTACTGATCCTGGCGGTGCTGGCGATCGGTTTTATCTATTCCGCACCTAATCTCTATCCTGATGACGCGGCCATCCAGGTCAGCGGCGCGAGCACTGCGCTGCAGGTCAATCAGGCCGATCTGGATCGCGTCGGCACGGCGCTCAACGCCGCCGGCATCCAGGTCAAATCCGCAAGCCTGGCCGAAAACGGCAAGGGCGGTCTGCTGCGCCTGACCAAGGGCGAAGACCAGCTGCCGGCCAAGGATGTCGTGCGCAAGGCGCTGGGCGACGACTACGTGGTGGCCCTGAACCTGGCCCCGACCACGCCGCCGTGGTTGCGCAGCCTGGGTGCCAGCCCGATGAAGCTGGGCCTCGACCTGTCCGGTGGTGTGCACTTCCTGCTCGAAGTGGACATGGACAAGGCGCTCGACGCCCGCATGAAAGTCTACGAGGGCGAAGTCAAGACGCTGCTGCGCAAGGAACGTGTGCGCTATCGCAGCCTGCCGCAGCAGGATGGTGCCATCCAGCTGGGCTTCAACGATACCGCGACCCGTGACCAGGCCCAGGCCCTGATCCGCAAGAATTTCACCGATTTCGACCTGACCGCCAGCGAGCGCAACGAGTTGTCGGTGCTGCGCCTGTCCATGACTCAGGCCAAGGTTGCGGAAATTCGCGAATACTCGATCAAGCAGAACCTGACCACGGTGCGTAACCGGGTCAACGAACTGGGTGTGGCCGAGCCGCTGGTACAGCGTCAGGGTGCCAACCGCATCGTGGTCGAGCTGCCGGGCGTGCAGGACACCGCCGAAGCCAAGCGTATCCTGGGCAAGACCGCCAACCTGGAATTCCGCCTCGGCGCAGGCCCGGACGATTCCAAGGCCACCACCGAGACCTTCGAATTCCGCGAGGGCAACCGTGCCCCGGCGGCGGTCGAGCGTGGCCTGATCATCACCGGTGACCAGGTCACCGACGCCCAGGCCAGCTTCGACGAACATGGCCAGCCACAGGTAAACATCAAGCTCGATGGCCACGGCGGCGACCTGATGAGCCGCGCCACGCGCAGCAACGTCGGCCGCAGCATGGCGGTGATCTTCATCGAACAGCGCCCGACCACCCGCTACGTCAAGCAGACGGTCAATGGCGTGGAGAAGGACGTCGCGGTACAGACCTTCACCGAAGAGAAGAAGATCATCAGCCTGGCGACCATCCAGTCGCCGCTGGGCAGCCAGTTCCGCATCACCGGCCTCAACGGCCAGGGTGAATCCTCCGAGCTGGCCCTGCTGCTGCGCGCCGGTGGTCTGGCCGCACCGATGTACTTCGCCGAAGAACGTACCATCGGTCCGAGTCTGGGTGCCGACAACATCACCAAGGGTATCGATGCGTCGCTGTGGGGCATGCTGTTCGTCTCGCTGTTCATCATCGCCATCTACCGCTTCTTCGGTGTGATCGCCACCGTGGCACTGGCCTTGAACATGGTCATGCTGCTGGCGCTGATGTCGTTGCTGGGCGCGACCCTGACGTTGCCGGGTATCGCCGGTATCGTATTGACGATGGGTATGGCGGTGGACGCCAACGTGCTGATCTTCTCGCGCATACGTGAAGAGATCGCCAATGGCATGAGCATCCAGCGCGCCATTCACGAAGGTTTCGACCGCGCCTACACCGCGATCATCGACGCCAACCTGACGACGCTGCTGGTCGGCGGGATTCTCTTCGCCATGGGCACCGGCCCGGTGAAGGGCTTCGCCGTTACCATGTCCCTCGGGATCTTTACCTCGATGTTCACGGCCATCATGGTGACCCGCGCTATGGTCAACCTGATCTACGGCGGTCGGGACTTCAAGAAGTTGTGGATTTAAGGGGCTGCCATGTTACGTACCATCAACTTCATGGGCGTGCGCAATATTGCGTTCGCCATCACCGTGCTCCTTACCGTGCTGGCGCTGTTCAGCATGTTCCACAAGGGCATGAACTACGGGCTGGACTTCACCGGCGGTACGCTCATCGAGCTGACCTACGAGAAGCCAGCCGACCTGGGCCTGGTCCGTGACGAGCTGGTGAAAGCCGGCTATCACGACGCCGTGGTGCAGAACTTCGGTGCGACCACCGACCTGCTGGTGCGCATGCCGGGTGAAGACCCGCAATTGGGCAACCAGGTTGCAGCGGCGCTGCAGACGGTCGGTGGCGACAACCCGGCCACGGTCAAGCGCGTCGAGTTCGTCGGCCCGCAGGTGGGCGAAGAACTGCGCGACCAGGGCGGCCTCGGCATGCTGCTGGCGCTTGGCGGCGTACTCGTCTACCTGGCGTTCCGCTTCCAGTGGAAATTCGCGGTCGGCGCCATCCTGTCGCTGATTCACGACGTGATCGTCACCGTGGGCCTGTTGTCGTTCTTCCAGATCACTTTCGACCTGACGGTGCTGGCGGCGGTACTGGCCATCATCGGCTACTCGCTCAACGACACCATCGTGGTATTCGACCGGGTTCGCGAGAACTTCCGGGTGATGCGCAAGGCGTCCCTGATCGAGAACATCAACGTTTCCACGACCCAGACGCTGCTGCGTACCGTGGCGACCTCGGTGTCGACCTTGCTGGCCATCGCCGCCCTGATGTTCTTCGGTGGCGACAACCTCTGGGGCTTCTCGCTGGCACTGTTCATCGGCGTCATGGCCGGTACCTACTCGTCGATCTACATCGCCAACGTGGTACTGATCTGGCTGAACCTGAGCAGCGAGGATCTGATTCCTCCCGTGGCCAAGGACCAGGTCGACGACCGTCCATAAGACGTTCCACGTCAACTGCGGCAAGGCCTGAAAGGCGCGAGTATTGAACTCGCGCCTTTTTTCATGCTCCAAGGCTGGGAAACGTGGCCTGGCGCCATGACCGTAGTCAGGAGGTTCAAAGTGAATAAGTCGTTGCTGATTGGTGCAGTGCTGGGTGCTGTCGGTGTTACCGCCGGAGGCGCCGTTGCAACCTACAGCCTCGTGAACAAAGGCCCCGAGTACGCCGACGTATTGGCCGCAGAGCCGATCAAACAGCAGATCAAGACGCCGCGCGAAGTGTGCAAGGACGTCACCGTGACTCGGCAGAAGCCGGTGCAGGATCAGCATCAGATCGTGGGCAGTGTATTGGGCGCAGTGGCGGGCGGCTTGCTCGGCAATCAGGTGGGTGGTGGCAACGGCAAGAAGATCGCCACCGTGGCCGGTGCAGTCGGCGGTGGCTACGCCGGCAACAAGGTCCAGGAGGGCATGCAGGGTCGTGACACCTACACCACGACTCAGACCCGCTGCAACACCGTCAACGACATCAGCGACAAGGTCGTGGGCTACAACGTGAAGTACCAGCTCGACGGCAAGGTCGGCCAAGTGCGCATGGACCGCGACCCCGGCTCGCAGATCCCGGTGAACAAGCAGGGTCAATTGATCCTTGGTGAGAATCAGGCCGGGCAATAAGCTCCAGGTTCCTTCTCGCTCACACGCGCCGCCGGTCCCGGCGGCGTCAGCTCCACACTCCGGCAATACTCCATGAACAGCCGAGTCGCTCGACTCGGCTGGTTGTTGCGCAGGTGCGCCATCACCAGCGTTGAGGCCGGCATGTCGTCTTCGATCTCCAGATGCGCCAGCAGCTTGCCGTCATAGGTCATATGGCTGCACGGCCGCGTGACCAACACCGAAAATCCCAATCCTTGCCCTACCATGCAGCGCACCATCTCGATGGAGGGCGAGCTGTAGGCGACGACCGGGGCATAGCCCTTCTCGGTGAAGATATCCATGAAGTAACTGCGGCTGGGAACGGCATCGAGCAGGATCATCGGCTCCTCGCTCAGGGCCTGCAAAGTGACCGAGGTTCTTCGCGCCAGAGGGTGATCGAGCGGCAGCAGGGCATAGGGCTTGTGGGGCGCGTTGAGGGCCTGTTTGTGGATGGTGTTGCCTAGTTCCAGGTCGTAGAGAAAGGCCAGGTCGAAACGACCACGGTGCAGGCCGTGCATCAGTTCATGCTGTTCGCCGTCATAGAGTTGAATGGCAACTTCCGGATACAGGCTTTTGAATCCGGCCACCAACTTGGGCATGTACAACGGCGCGGCCGATTCGAAACAGCCAATGGCAATGGTGCCCGAAACATTGCCATTCTCGGCGCGCGAATCCTGTTCCAATTCCTGGGACAGCCTTAATAACTCCTTGGCTTTTTCATAGATCCTGCCGCCTCCGGCCGTGAGTGAAACACCCTGGGCATGATGGCGGACGAACAAGGGTTGATTGAAGGCTTCTTCGAGATTCTTGATCGCGACGGAGATGGACGGCTGGGATATATGCAACTGCCTGGAGGCTTCGGCAATGCTGTCCTGTTCGACGGCCGCCACGAAGTATTTGAGTTGCCGAAGGGTGAAGTGCATCAAGTTCAGCTCCTCGGCAGCGCCGTGCAGCCCTGCGCCGCCTGAATAGGTTTTACCTATGCCTGCGAAGACCATGCCACTGCCTGGACTACCCTGAACTACCAGGACTTTCGGAACCCTGATCACACTTAACGCCCAGCAATAGCGGCGCTCTGCAAACGAGCTTCTGAAGTGCGGCATTCCGGCACACCCAATGAATCAAGGCGCAAAACCCATTTCGCACCAAAAAGTCTCGTCTGCCATAAGACCGGAAACAGGCTGCGCTAAAACCGTGCAGTTGTTCTTGAGCTTTGCATCTAACCAAGTAGACACAGGGAGTGCGAAGTTCGCCTCAGGAACTTCTGCTTAGGTTTTTCCTATGCAAGGGGCCCGAATTTACTAATTTCGGCGGAACCTGGCATCAATCATGATGGGTTCAAGACGGGCAGAACGGGCAACGTTCGAAGTTCATAGTCGACAGGAAGTCACCCATCACCCTTGACCTTGCCAAGCGAGCCGACGATGACGTTTGATTGGAAATACATGTTTGGTCTGCTCGGCGATACCGAGTTCTGGATGGCGGCCTGGACCGTGATTCAACTCAGTGTATTGACCTGGGTCGTCAGTATTGTGCTGGGCTTCGTACTGGCGCTGGCAAAGCAATCTTCTCGTCCATTGCTCAACTTGCCGGCGCGCGGTTACATCTGGCTGTTTCGCAGTCTGCCGCTGCTGGTCCTGCTGATATTCGTCTACAACCTGCCACAGGCGATGCCGTCTACGTCGGCTCTGCTGGCCAATCCGTTCTGGGCCGGACTGATCGCGCTGGTGTTGAGTGAAACCGCCTACGTTGCGGAGATCCATCGTGGCGGGCTGCTGTCCATCGCCAAGGGGCAAAGCGAGGCTGCGCGGGCATTGGGTCTGCGTTTTGCCGGCACCCAGTGGCGGATCGTCATCCCCCAGGCCTTGCGGGTGGCCCTGCCGTCGCTCACCAACGAATTCATATCCATCGTCAAGCTCAGCTCGCTGGTGTCGGTGATCTCGCTGACCGAGATCCTCATGGTGGGTCAGCGCCTGTATTCGCAGAACTTTCTGGTCATGGAAACCATGGCAGGGGTGGCGTTCTTCTACGTGCTGATCGTGACCGTGTTCGATTTCCTGCTCAAACGCCTGGAGCGTTATCTGGACGTGACCCAGACCAAGGCCGCGCGTCAGCCGGATGCCGAAGTGCTGCGCCTGGCCACCGAGCACCGGGCCGCGGTGACGCGACCCGATAGCGCCGCGACCGGTCCTGCCTTGCAGGCGACCAAGCTGCACAAGGCCTATAACGACGTCGAAGTGCTGGGCGCGGTAAGCCTGCAGATCGAGCCGGGTGAAGTGGTGTCGGTGATCGGTCCTTCGGGTTCGGGCAAGACCACACTGATTCGTTTGCTCAATGGCCTGGAGCAGATCGACAACGGCGACATCAAGATCAACGGCAAGCCTTTCATTCATCTGAACCGGCAGGGTGCGCAACCGCCGCGTTATGTGGAGCACGCCGAGCACCGCATGAACATCGGCATGGTGTTCCAGAGCTTCAATCTGTTCCCGCACATGACCGTGCTGAACAACCTGCTGATGGCGCCGCGTTATCACCGTCTGGCGCCCCTGGCCGAACTCAAGCAGCAGGCCTACGCCTTGCTGCACAAGGTCGGCATGCTCGACCACGCGTGGAAATACCCGCATCAGTTGTCCGGTGGCCAGCAGCAGCGCGTGGCGATCGCCCGGGCATTGATGATGCGCCCGCAGATCATGCTGTTCGACGAGCCCACCTCGGCGCTCGATCCGGAGAAGGTCAACGAGGTGCTGCAGGTCATCGAGGCCCTGGCCAGCGAGGGCATCACCATGGTCATCGTGACCCACGAAATGAATTTTGCCTTCAAGGTTTCCGATCGCATCGTCTTCATGGAGAAGGGGCGAGTGGTCTGCGACGACAGCCCGCAGGCGCTGCGTGGCGGTCACAACCCGCGAGTGGAAGCGTTCCTGAAAGATGTCTCGTTGGCCTGAAGCCAACCCTACCGGTGCGAGGAGAGAACATGATCGAGCAATGGCAGATAGACCAGTTTCACCAGGATGGCTTTCTGGTGGTCGAAGACGTGCTGGCGGCGCCTGAAGTGGCGGCGCTGCAGCATGACTTCGATCAATGGGTGCAGGACAGCCGCAGCCAGGCTCAGGCCTGGGGTGAAACCCTGGATGGTCGCGCACGTTTCGATGTGGAAAGCGATCACCGTGCCGACCATCCCTCCCTGCGCCGGGTAGCGTCGCCCACCGAGATCTCGCCGGCGTATCGCCAGACGGCGTTCGAATCGCGCATGGCCGAAATCGCCGGCCAGTTGATCGGCGGGAGCGGCACCCGTTTCCATCACAGCAAGATCAACTCCAAGCTGCCGCACACCGCGACCCAGGTGAAATGGCATCAGGATTTCCTCTTCACTCCGCACAGCAACGACGACCTGGTAACGGCGCTGTTGATGGTCAGCGAAGTGACTGCGCAGAACGGTCCGCTCAAGGTGATACCCGGTAGCCACAAAGGCCCGCTGTGGTCGCACTGGCACGACGAGCGTTTCACCGGCGCGGTGGCCGATGCCGTGGTCGATGAACACTGCCAGGCGCCGGTGGCCTGCTTCGGTCCACCCGGCTCGGTGTGCTTCATGCACACCCGCCTGCTGCATGCTTCGAGCCCCAACCACACCGAAGATCCGCGGACGCTGTTCATCAGCGTGTACGCCGCCGAGGACGCTCTGCCACTGGCCGACAACCCGCTGCCCAGTGCGCACGCCGGACGCTTGGTGGCCGGGTGCGAGAGCGGCTTGATCCGCAGCACCGAGAACCATGTGCGTCTGCCCCAGAAACCCAAGGGTGCATCGTTTTTCGTCCAGCAGGCCGGTACCGACCTGGCAACAGCCTGAATCCATTGACTGCGAGGAATACCCCATGAAGTTGCCAAGCCTGAAAGCCCGCCCCGTCGCCATGGCCGTGTTCGGCGCCATCCTGGCTGCCAGTTCGTTGAGCGCTTCGGCGTTCCAGCAGCCCGGCAAGATCGTCGCCGGGTCCGACATGACGTTTTTCCCCTACGAGTACATGGAGAAGAACAAGCCTGCCGGCTTCGATATCGAGTTCCTCGACGGTCTCGCCAAGGTCATGGGCATGACTGCGGAAAACATCGACACCCGCTTTCCCAACCTGATCAGCGGGCTTCAGGCCGGACGGTTCGATATCACCAACTCGTCGATGTACATCACCGCCGACCGCATGAAGGTGATCGACATGGTCCCCTACTTGAAAAGCGGTGAGTCGATCCTCGCGCTCAAGGGCAGCGCTTATCAGCCCAAGACGCCGGAAGAGTTCTGCGGGCACAAGATCGGCTCCATGGGCGCCACCTCCTGGTTGCAGCAGTTGCAGAAGCTGTCCGCTGAGTACTGCGTGAAGAACGGTCTGCAGCCGATCGCCATCAGTGAGTACGGCACCGACCCGCAAACCACCCAGGCCATGCTCGCCCACGCGGTGGAAGCGCAGATCACCGACGCGGCGGTCGCTCGCGGGGTGGTCGACAAGCTGGGCGATCGCGTGGTGATTTCCTCGCAGACCCTGATCTACCCGGTGCTCAACGGCTTCGGTGTGAAGAAGGGCAACGACGAGGTCCGCAACGCGCTGATCCAGGGCCTGGAGAAGTACAGCAAGACCCCCGAATACGCGGCGCTGCTGGACAAGTACAAGTTCCAGGCACCGACCGCCGATGACATCGCCGCCTTGATGCCCAAGCCCTGATATCGCGCCTCGACATCAGCCGACAGTACCCGTCGATCCTGGCGGGTACGTTTCCATGGAGTGCCCAGAGCATGGCCCTGAGTTTCGAAGAACAGACGCGCATCGACCTGGCCGCAACGTTCCGCATCATCGCCCAACTGGGCATGCACGAGGCGGTCGCCAACCATTTCAGCGCTGCCATCAGCGCCGACGGCAAACAGTTCCTGCTCAACCCCAAGTGGGTGCATTTCTCGCGGCTGCGGGCCAGTGATCTGTTGCTGCTCGATGCCGACGACACCGACGCCGCGCACCGCCCGGACGTGGACGCCACGGCATGGTCGATCCACGGCCAGGTTCACCAACGCCTGCCCGATGCCCGTGTGGTGCTGCACCTGCACCCGGTCTACACCACGGCCGTAGCTTGCCTTGCGCAACCCAGGATTCTGCCGGTCGACCAGAACACGGCGCGTTATTTCAACCGCATCGCGGTGGACGAACTCTACGGCGGCATGGCCGATACCAGCGCCGAGGGCGCTCGCCTGGCCAACCTGCTGCAGGACAAGCGCCGGCTGCTGATGGGCAACCACGGCGTCATCGTCACCGCCGCCACGGTGGGCGAAGCCTTCGACGACATCTGGACCCTGGAGCGGGCCTGCCAGATTCTGGTGACGGCCTGGTCGACCGGCCAGCCGCTCAAGCTGCTCGCCGATGACGTGGCGGAAAAGACCGCATGGGACTGGGAGAAGATCACCGATTTTTCCCAGCGCCATTTCGAAGAAATGAAGCACCTGATGATCCAGGCGGACCCTTCGCTGGTGGACTGAGCGCAAACGAGCGCCCGAATGATTGAAGCTTTGCACACAGCCTCGCGGGTGCCGCAGGACGCCGTGCGCCCGGCTTTCGAATTTTCATGAAGACAGCGACTGGCCACCGACGGCCTGTCGAAGGATGCCAAGATGAACCAACAGATCACCGAAATAGACACCCTGGTCGTAGGCGCCGGCCAGGCCGGCGTGGCCATGAGCGAGCACCTGAGCCGTCTGGGTATCCCTCACCTGGTGCTGGAGCGGCATCGCATCGCCGAAGCCTGGCGCTCGGGCCGCTGGGACTCGCTGGTGGCCAACGGTCCGGCCTGGCACGATCGGTTCCCGGGTCTGGAATTCGACATGGACCCCGATGGTTTTGCCGGCAAGGAGCAGGTGGCCGACTATTTCGAGGCCTATGCCCGCAAGTTCGACGCGCCGATCAAGACCGGGGTCGAGGTCAAGCGGGTCACGCGCAATGTAGGCCGCGCTGGCTTCACCGTGGAAACCAGCGACGGCACCTATTGCGTCAACCATCTGGTATCGGCCACCGGGCCGTTTCAGAAGCCGGTGATCCCGGCCATCGCGCCCACGGATTCGACCCTCCACCAGATTCACTCGGCGCACTATTTCAATCCTGAACAATTGCCCGCAGGCGCGGTGCTGGTGGTCGGTGCCGGTTCCTCCGGGGTGCAGATCGCCGAGGAGCTGCTGTGTGCCGGGCGTAAGGTCTACCTCTCGGTGGGTCCCCACGATCGGCCGCCGCGCGCCTACCGTGGGCGCGACTTCTGCTGGTGGCTGGGCGTGCTCGGGCTGTGGGACAGTGAAACGGTGCAGGCGGGTCGGGAGCACGTCACCATCGCCGTCAGCGGTGCCCGCGGCGGGCACACCGTGGACTTTCGGCGACTGGCTCAGGCGGGCATGGTGCTGGTGGGTCTGACCGAGCGCTTTGCCGACGGCAAGGTCAGCTTCGCCCAGGATCTGAACGACAATCTGGACCGAGGCGACGAGAACTACCTGGCGCTGCTCGATGCCGCCGACGCCTACGCAGAGCGCAACGGCCTGGACCTGCCCCTGGAGCCGACTGCCCGCGAGCGCGTGGCCGACGCGGCGTGCATCGCCGAGCCGTTGCAGGCGCTGGACCTGACCGAGGCGGGGGTGTCCACGATCATCTGGGCCACCGGCTATTCGCAGGACTACAGCTGGTTGCAGGTCGACGCCTTCCACGCTAACGGCAAGCCACGTCATCAGCGCGGCGTGAGCAGCGAGCAGGGCGTCTATTTCGTCGGTCTGCCTTGGCTGTCGCGGCGCGGGTCGGCCTTTATCTGGGGCGTCTGGCATGACGCCAAGCATGTCGCCGATCAGATCGCCACGCAGCGCAAGTACCGCGCCTATGACGAGTCCCGGACCGCTGCCCGGACACCCGCGCCGTTGCGCGTCAACGCTTGATCATCACTGTGTCGCGTCACTACGACGCGCACGCCAAGGAGCTTCGTTCATGGTCACCCATACACGCATCCGCATGTTCAACACCAAGGACACCTACCCCAATCAGAGCCTGGACAATGATTTGTGCCAGGCGGTGCGCGCCGGCAATACCGTGTACGTGCGCGGTCAGGTGGGCACCGATTTCGACGGCAACCTGGTCGGCCTGGGCGACCCTGCGGCGCAGGCCGAGCAGGCCATGAAAAACGTCAAGCAGTTGCTGGAGGAGGCGGGCAGTGACTTGTCGCACATCGTCAAGACCACCACCTACATCATCGATCCGCGTTATCGCGAGCCGGTCTATCACGTGGTTGGCCGCTGGCTCAAAGGTGTCTTTCCGATCTCCACGGGCCTGGTGGTCTCGGCCCTGGGCCAGCCGCAGTGGCTGATGGAAATCGACGTGATCGCCGTCATTCCGGACTGAGGAGTTCTCTGCCATGACCTTTTCCATCGCAGCGCGCTGCGCCGAAACCGGCCAGTTGGGCATCGCCATCAGTTCGTCGAGCATCGCCGTGGGTGCTCGCTGCCCGTGGCTTGTGGCCGGTGTGGGCGCGGTGTCGTCGCAGAACATCACGCTGCCAGCCCTCGGCCCGCAGACACTGGCGCAACTGGAACAACAGGTGTCGCCTGACCAGGCGTTGCAACAGGTGCTGGACCGCGACGGCTTCGGTGCGTATCGCCAGATCATCGCCATCGATGCGCAAGGCCGCAGCGCCCACGCCAGTGGCAGCCAGACCCTGGGCATTCATCACGCGCGCAGCGGTGAGCAGTGTGTCGCCGCCGGCAACATGCTGGCCACAACCGCCGTGGTCGACGCCGTGGTCGAGGCGTTCGAAAACGCCTCCGGGCATCTTGCCGAGCGTCTGCTGCACGCCATGCTCGCCGGCTTGGCCGCGGGCGGCGAAGCCGGGCCGGTGCACTCGGCGGCGCTGAAGGTCGTGGGCGAGCTACCGTGGCCCATTGTCGATCTGCGCGTTGACTGGGCCGAGCATGACCCCTTGGGCGAGTTGCAGGGATTGTGGCAGGCCTATCGACCGCAGATGCAAGACTACATCGACCGTGCCCTGAATCCGGCGGTAGCACCGGGCTATGGCGTGCCCGGAGACGAGCGATGAGCGCCAGCCGTGAGCTACTGGCGCACTTGGTGGCCTTCGACACCACCAGCCGCGAATCCAACCTTGCCCTGATCGAATTCGTTCGCGACTACCTGGCCGAGCACGGCGTGAGCAGCGAACTGATCTACAACGAGGACGGCAGCAAGGCCAATCTGTTCGCCAGCATCGGCCCGGCCGATGTGCCGGGTATCGTCCTGTCGGGTCATACCGACGTGGTGCCGGTGGACGGCCAGGCCTGGACGTATCCTGCGTTCCAGTTGAGCGAAGCGGACGGCAAGCTGTACGGCCGCGGCACGGCAGACATGAAAGGCTACATCGCCTGCGTACTGGCACAGGTGCCCGCGCTGGTGCAGGCGCCCCTGCGTCGACCGGTGCACATCGCCTTGTCCTACGATGAGGAGGTCGGTTGCCTGGGCGTGCGCTCGCTGCTCGAGGCCCTGCGGGGCAAGCCGGTGCAGCCGATGTTGTGCGTGATCGGCGAGCCGACCGAGCTGGCGCCGGTGCTCGGCCACAAGGGCAAGCTGGCGATGCGTTGCGAGGTGCAGGGCCTGGCCTGCCATTCGGCCCATGCGCCGAGCGGGGTCAATGCCATCGAATACGCCGCGCGGCTGATTGCCGAGCTGGGTCGGCTGGGCGACGCGCTGCAGGCACCCGCTGCCCGCAACGAGCGCTTCGATCCGCCGTTTTCCACGGTGCAGGTGGGTGTAATCGGTGGCGGTACCGCGCTCAACATCGTTCCGCAGCATTGCCGTTTCGATTTCGAGGTGCGCTCGCTGCCTGCCGAGGATCCGCGACAGTTGACCGAAGCCCTGCAACGCTACGCCGAGCACACGCTGCTGCCGGCCATGCAGGCGATCAGTGGTCAGAGTGCAATTCGGTTCAGCGAGCTGTCCAGCTACCCGGGCCTGGACGTCAGCCATGCCAGCGAGGCGGCCCGCTTGATCGCGCGGTTCAGCGGTTCGCAGGCGTTTTCCACGGTGGCCTTCGGTACCGAAGGCGGGCTGTTCGATCAGGCAGGCATCGCCACCGTGGTGTGCGGGCCCGGGAGCATGGCGCAGGGGCACAAGCCCGATGAGTTCGTCAGCGTTGCGCAGCTGGCCGGATGCGACGAGATGCTGGGACGAATACTGGCTTTCGCCTGCGAGGGTTGACTGGGCGGGGGCCGAATTGCGCCCATGAAAAAAGCACCCCGTGGGGTGCTTTTCTTGTCGTGCCAGGTCTCAGCGCTTGAGCGAGGCCGGCAGGTGCGGCTGGATGGCAGTCAGGACTGCCTTGAAGCACTTGGTGTTACCGGCAACGATGTGGCCGTTTTCCAGGAAGTTGTGACCTCCGGTGAAATCGCTCACCAGACCGCCCGCTTCCTGAATCAGCAGGACGCCTGCGGCCATGTCCCATTCCGACAGGCCCGACTCCCAGAACGCATCGAAGCGGCCAGCGGCAACGTAGGCCAGATCCAGGCTGGCGGCGCCGGCGCGGCGAATGCCGGCGGTCTGGCCGACCAGGCTGCGGAACATGCCCAGGTAGTTGTCCAGGTTGTCCATCTGGTTGTCGCGGAACGGGAAGCCGGTGCCCAGCAGGGCGCCGTCCAGGCTGGTGCGACCGCTGACGCGCAGGCGGCGGCCATTGAGCTGGGCGCCACGGCCACGGCTGGCGGTAAATTCTTCCTGGCGGACAGGATCGAGCACGACGGCGTGTTCCAGGCGACCACGGTACTTGCAAGCGATGCTGACGGCGAAGTGCGGTACGCCGCGCAGGAAGTTGGTGGTGCCGTCCAGTGGGTCGATGATCCAGAGGTAGTCTTCGCCTTCACCGCTGCCGGCATGGAAACCGGTCTCTTCGCCACGGATGCCGTGGGTCGGGTAGGCCTTGCGCAGGGCGTCGATGATTTTCTGTTCGGCAGCGCGATCGACTTCGGACACGTAGTCCTTGGCATCTTTCTCGTCGACCTTGATGGTATCCAGGCGCTCGATGGAGCGGAAGATCAATTCACTGGCGCTGCGGGCGGCGCGCAGCGCGATATTCAGCATGGGCTGCATGGACGTTTCACCTAAGGTCGTTAAAGAAAGCCGCGCATTCTAGCAGAAAAGTCGTGGACAAGAAGAGGGACATAGCCTTAGTTATAGGCCTTCTGTAATATTTGCCGCCCTTTCCCCGACACAGAGCCCTAGCCGTGCTGGATAACATCCGAGTCGTCCTCGTCAATACCAGCCATCCCGGCAACATCGGTGGCGCGGCGCGCGCCATGAAAAACATGGGGTTGTCACGGCTGGTCCTGGTTGAGCCCCGCGAGTTCCCGTCGCCCGAAGCCGACGCCCGCGCATCGGGCGCCAGCGACGTGCTGGAAAACGCCCAGGTGGTCGCCACCCTGGAAGAGGCGTTGGTGGGCTGCACCGTGGTGCTGGGCACCAGCGCCCGCGACCGCAGCCTGCCGTGGCCGCTGGTGGATCCCCGCGAGTGTGGCGAGAAGGTCATCGAGGAGGCCGGGCAGGGCAAGGAGATCGCGCTGGTGTTCGGTCGCGAGCACGCCGGCTTGACCAACGATGAGCTGCAGCGCTGTCATTTCCATGTGCACATCCCGTCCAATCCGGATTTCAGTTCGTTGAACCTGGCGGCGGCGGTGCAGGTGCTCGGGTATGAAGTGCGCATGGCCTGGCTGGCGGGCAAGCGTCCGGCACCGGCACTGGACAAGACCGAGGAGCTGGCCACCAGCGACGAAATGGAGCGCTTCTATGGCCATCTGCAGGACACCCTGGTCGACATCGCCTTTCTCGACCCGGAAAAGCCACGGCACCTGATGGCTCGCCTGCGCCGCCTGTTCGGGCGCAGCGCCGTGAACAAGTCGGAAATGAGTATTTTGCGCGGCATTCTCACCGAGACCCAAAAGGTCGCTCGGGGCGAGCCGCATAAGCGCAAGGATCAATAAATGTTCGAACGTCTGCGGGAAGATATCCAGAGTGTTTTTCATCGCGATCCGGCCGCGCGCAATGCGTTTGAGGTGTTGACCTGCTACCCGGGCATGCACGCCATCTGGCTGCATCGGGCCGCCCATGCCTTGTGGAAGCGCGACCTGAAGTGGCTGGCGCGGGTGGTGTCCAACTTCGGTCGCTGGATGACGGGCATCGAGATCCATCCCGGTGCGACGGTGGGGCGGCGCTTCTTCATCGACCACGGCATGGGCATCGTGATCGGCGAGACGGCCGAGATCGGTGACGACGTGACGATCTATCAGGGTGTGACCTTGGGCGGCACCAGCTGGAACAAGGGCAAGCGCCATCCGACCCTGGCCGATGGCGTGGTGGTGGGGGCGGGGGCCAAGGTGCTCGGGCCGTTCACGGTGGGTGCCGGGGCCAAGGTCGGCTCCAATGCGGTGGTGACCAAGGAAGTGCCGCCCGGCGCGACCGTGGTCGGGATACCCGGCAAGATCATCGTCAAAAGCGATGACGAGCTGGACGCGCGGCGCAAGGCCATGGCCGAGAAGATCGGTTTCGATGCCTATGGCGTCGGCGGCGAGGACATGCCGGACCCGGTAGCGCGGGCCATCGGCCAGCTGCTCGATCATCTGCATGCGGTGGACGGGCGTCTGGAAGGCATGTGTGGCGCGCTGAACCGCCTGGGCAGCGACTACTGCGCCAAGGACCTGCCGCCCTTGCGCGACGAAGACTTCGAATGCGTGCAAGGCGCGGAGCGCAAGGCGCAGTCCTGATCCGCGCCGTCACACAGGCCCCAATCGGCATCATTAGTCTGCTACCATTGCGCCGCCGTTTTTGCACCCAAGTCCTAGTAATTCAGTAGGACTTATAGTTGACAAATTTACTCGGAAATAGGATGATCGAACCTATTCCGAGAACCCGTGGTACTAGCCATGCGACTGACAACGAAAGGCCGATACGCCGTCACTGCCATGCTCGACCTGGCATTGCACGCGCAGCGTGGCCCGGTCTCATTGGCCGACATCTCCGAGCGTCAGGGCATATCCCTGTCCTACCTGGAGCAACTGTTCGCCAAGCTGCGCCGGGGCAACCTGGTGTCCAGCGTGCGTGGTCCCGGCGGTGGTTATCAGCTGTCCCGCGAAATGGAAGGCATCCAGGTTGCACAGGTCATCGACGCGGTCAACGAATCGGTCGATGCCACCAAGTGCCAGGGCCTGGGTGATTGCCACGCCGGTGACACCTGCCTGACCCACCACCTGTGGTGTGACCTCAGCCAGCAGATTCACGAATTTTTGAGCGGTATCAGTCTGTCCGACCTTGTCACTCGCCGTGAGGTGCAAGAAGTCGCTCAGCGCCAGGATCTGCGTCGTTGCAACAGCAACGGCCGCATGCAGCGCCTGGACAAGATCGAAACGTCTGCCGTCGAATGAGAAAGCCAGGTTAGCCGCCTGATAGGAGATACCAATGAAGTTGCCGATTTACCTCGATTACTCCGCGACCACGCCAGTGGATCCTCGCGTTGCACAGAAGATGATCGAATGCCTGCAGATGGACGGGAACTTCGGTAACCCGGCTTCCCGTTCGCACGTGTTCGGCTGGAAAGCTGAAGAAGCCGTCGAGAACGCCCGTCGCCAAGTGGCTGATCTGGTCGGTGCCGACCCGCGCGAGATCGTCTGGACCAGCGGTGCCACCGAGTCCGACAACCTCGCGATCAAAGGTGTGGCGCACTTCTACCAGACCAAGGGAAAGCACATCATCACCACCAAGATCGAGCACAAGGCGGTCCTGGATACCACCCGCCAGCTCGAGCGTGAAGGTTTCGACGTCACCTATCTGGAGCCCGGCACCGATGGTCTGGTCACTCCGGCCATGATCGAGGCGGCCATGCGTGACGACACCATCCTGGTCTCGGTCATCCATGTGAACAACGAAATCGGCGTGATCAACGACATCGCTGCCATCGGCGAGCTGACTCGTTCGCGCGGCGTGCTGTTCCACGTCGATGCCGCCCAGTCCACCGGCAAGGTCGAGATCGACCTGTCGGCACTGAAGGTCGACCTGATGTCGTTCTCGGCGCACAAGACCTACGGTCCCAAGGGTATCGGCGCGCTGTACGTCAGCCGCAAGCCGCGTGTTCGCCTCGAAGCGGCCATGCACGGCGGTGGTCACGAGCGCGGCATGCGTTCGGGCACCCTGGCCACGCATCAGATCGTCGGCATGGGCGAAGCCTTCCGCATCGCCAAGGAAACCATGGCCAGCGAAAACCTGCGCATCAAGGCGCTGAGCGATCGCTTCTACCAGCAGGTCGAGAACCTCGAAGAGCTGTACGTCAACGGCAGCCTGACGGCCCGTGTGCCGCACAACCTGAACCTGTCCTTCAACTATGTCGAAGGCGAGTCGCTGATCATGGCCCTCAAGGACCTGGCAGTGTCTTCCGGTTCGGCGTGCACCTCGGCCTCGCTCGAGCCCTCGTATGTACTGCGCGCCCTGGGCCGCAACGACGAGTTGGCCCACAGCTCCATCCGTTTCACCTTCGGTCGCTTCACCACCGAAGAAGAAGTCGATTACGCCGCGCAGAAAGTCTGCGAGGCCGTCACCAAGCTGCGCGCTCTGTCGCCGCTGTGGGACATGTACAAAGACGGTGTCGATATCTCGAAGATCGAGTGGGCGGCGCACTAAGTAGCTGCCGACAAGAGCGGCTTACCTGATGAGTTTCAGTAAGGATCAATACCATGGCTTACAGTGAAAAGGTCATCGACCACTACGAAAACCCACGTAACGTGGGCAAGATGGACGCCGAAGATGCCGACGTCGGCACCGGCATGGTCGGCGCTCCGGCGTGCGGCGATGTGATGCGTCTGCAGATCCGTGTCAACGAGCAGGGCATCATCGAAGATGCCAAGTTCAAGACCTACGGCTGCGGTTCCGCCATCGCTTCCAGCTCCCTCGCCACCGAGTGGATGAAGGGCAAGACCCTGGACGAAGCCGAAACCATCAAGAATACCCAGCTGGCCGAAGAACTGGCGTTGCCGCCGGTGAAGATTCACTGCTCGGTGCTCGCCGAGGACGCCATCAAGGCGGCTGTGCGCGACTACAAGCAGAAGAAAGGTCTGCTCTGAGTCAGAGCGAAGCTGGACACAGTCGAAGGTTCGATACAGCGCGGTGCGGGTGACCGTTCGCGCGAAACCGTTTGCAGGTAAGGAGTCACGATGGCTATCAGCATGACAGAAGCCGCCGCCAACCATGTTCGTCGTTCCCTCCAAGGGCGTGGCAAGGGTGACGGCATTCGCTTGGGCGTACGCACCACCGGTTGCTCGGGCTTGGCCTACGTGCTGGAGTTCGTCGATGAAGCCGGTAGCGAAGACAAGGTCTTCGAGAACCATGGCGTCAAGGTGATCATCGATCCCAAGAGCCTGGTCTACCTGGACGGCACCGAACTCGATTTCGTCAAGGAAGGGTTGAACGAAGGCTTCAAGTTCAACAACCCCAACGTGCGCGGCGAATGTGGCTGCGGCGAAAGCTTCAATATCTGAGGCACATCCGTGGGTACTCCTTGTCATTTCGCCCTGTTCGACCTCAAGCCCGGCTTTCGCCTGGACCTCGATCAACTGGCCACGCGCTATCGCGAGTTGGCCCGTGAGGTCCATCCCGATCGCTTTGCCGATGCCTCCGAGCGTGAGCAGCGTCAGGCCCTCGAAAAGTCTGCGGGCCTGAACGACGCCTACCAGACCTTGAAGGCGGCGCCCAAGCGTGCGCGCTATTTGCTGTCCATCAGTGGCCAGGAAGTACCGCAGGAAGTCACGGTCCACGATCCGGACTTTCTTCTGCAGCAGATGCAGTGGCGAGAAGAGCTCGAAGACCTGCAGGACAGCGCCGACCTGGCGGGCGTGGCAACGTTCAAGCGCCGGGTCAAGACCGCGCAGGCTGAACTCGAAGACAGCTTCGCTGCCTGTTGGGATGACGCTGCGCAACGCGAACAGGCCGAACGCCTGATGCGGCGCATGCAGTTCCTCGACAAGCTTTCCTATGAAGTGCGCCAGCTCGAAGAGCGCCTCGACGATTAACCCAGTGTCGCTACGGCCGCACGCCTGAATTCCTGACCTGATAAGCATGGCCCTACTGCAGATCGCCGAACCTGGCCAGAGTCCTCAACCACACCAGCGTCGTCTGGCCGTGGGGATCGACCTGGGCACTACCAATTCGCTGGTCGCTGCGCTGCGCAGCGGTCTCTCCGAACCCCTGGCGGACGCAGACGGGCAGGTCATCCTGCCGTCCGCCGTGCGCTATCATGCCGACCGCATCGAAGTGGGAGCGGCTGCCAAGGCCGCCGCTGCCAGCGATCCGCTCAACACCGTGCTCTCGGTCAAGCGTCTGATGGGCCGCGGCCTGACCGACGTCAAGCAACTGGGCGAGCAATTGCCCTACCGCTTCGTCGGTGGCGAGTCGCACATGCCGTTCATCGAAACTGCGCAAGGCCCGAAGAGTCCGGTGGAAGTGTCCGCCGACATCCTCAAGGCCTTGCGTCAGCGTGCCGAAGACACCCTGGGTGGCGAGCTGGTGGGGGCGGTGATCACCGTGCCTGCCTATTTCGACGATGCCCAGCGCCAGGCCACCAAGGACGCTGCGCGTCTGGCCGGTCTGAACGTCTTGCGCCTGCTCAACGAGCCCACCGCCGCGGCCGTGGCCTATGGCCTGGATCAACACGCCGAAGGGCTGGTGGCGATCTACGACCTGGGCGGCGGGACGTTCGACATTTCCATCCTGCGCCTCACCGGCGGTGTGTTCGAAGTGCTGGCCACCGGCGGCGACAGCGCGCTGGGCGGCGACGATTTCGACCATGCCATCGCCGGCTGGATCGTCGAGCAGGCCGGTGTATCCGCCAACCTCGATCCTGGTGCGCAACGCCAATTGCTCCAAGCGGCCTGCGCTGCCAAGGAAGCGTTGAGCCAGGCGCACAGCACCACCATCACCTACGGCAGTTGGACTGCGGAACTCACCCGTGATGCTTTCCAGGCCCTGATCGAACCCATGGTCGCGCGCAGCCTCAAGGCGTGCCGACGCGCCGTGCGTGACGCGAACATCGAGATCGACGAGATTCTCGCCGTGGTCATGGTCGGCGGTTCCACCCGCGTTCCGCGTGTGCGTGAAGCGGTGGGCGAGCTGTTCGGGCGCCAGCCCCTGACCGACATCGACCCGGATCAGGTCGTGGCTATCGGTGCCGCCATCCAGGCCGATACGCTGGCCGGCAACAAGCGTGACGGCGGCGAACTGCTACTGCTCGACGTCATTCCCTTGTCCCTGGGTCTGGAAACCATGGGCGGGCTGATGGAGAAGGTGATTCCGCGCAACACCACCATTCCCGTCGCCCGTGCCCAGGATTTCACCACTTATAAAGACGGCCAGTCGGCGCTGCTGGTGCATGTGCTGCAGGGTGAGCGCGAGCTGATCAGCGACTGCCGGTCCCTGGCCCGTTTCGAACTGCGCGGCATTCCTGCCATGGTGGCTGGTGCGGCGAAGATTCGCGTCACCTTCCAGGTCGACGCCGATGGACTGCTTAGTGTGTCCGCCCGCGAGCTGGGTTCGGGCGTCGAGGCGAGCATTCAGGTCAAGCCGTCCTACGGTCTGACCGACGGCGAGATCGCCCGGATGCTCACCGATTCCTTCCAGTACGCCGGTGACGACAAGGTCGCTCGCCAGTTGCGTGAACACCAGGTCGACGGTGAGCGTCTGATCGAGGCCGTACAGGCCGCGCTGGACGCCGACGGCGAGCGTCTGCTCGACGACGAGGAGCGCATGGTGATCGGCCTGCAGATGGACGAGTTGCGCGCGCTGGTCAAAGGCAGTGACGGTCCGGCCATCGAACAGCAGACCAAGCTGCTGTCGCAGGTGACCGATGCGTTCGCCGCGCGTCGCATGAACAATGCCGTGAAAGACGCCCTGTCAGGGCGCAACCTGAATGAAATTGAGGAATAACTGATGCCGAAGGTGACATTTCTGCCCCACGCCGAGCATTGCCCGGACGGTATGGTGGTCGAGGCTGAAACCGGCAGGTCGCTGCTCGACGTCGCCCACGATCATCACATCGAGATCGAGAGTGCCTGCGGCGGCGTCTGCGCCTGCACCACCTGCCACTGCGTGATCCGCGCCGGTTTCAACACGCTGGAAGAAGCCGACGAGCTGGAAGAAGACTTCCTCGACCGCGCCTGGGGGCTGGAGCCGACTTCGCGTCTGAGCTGCCAGGCCAAGGTCGGCACCGAGGACATCACCGTCGAGATTCCCAAGTACTCGCTCAATCACGCCGCCGAAGCGCCGCACTGACCGAGGGATTGTCATGAGCTATGGTTGGAATGATGTACAGCGGATCGCCGAGGAGCTGGAAGAGCAGCACCCGGATCTGGACCCGTATTCGATCGGCTTCACCCGCCTGCAGCAAATGATCAAGGCGCTTCCGGATTTCGACGACACCTCCGGTCGCGTCGGCGAGAAGGTGCTCGAAGCGGTGCAGACCCTCTGGGCCGCCGAAAAAGACTGATCGATTTGCAGGTTAGGCAATACCCCGGAACCCGCGTATAATTCGCGGGTTTAATTTTTCGCTTCAATCACCGTTTCTGGAGTTTCACATGGCTGTTCAACGTACTTTCTCCATCATCAAGCCCGACGCTGTCGCCAAGAACGTCATCGGCGAGATCACCACTCGTTTCGAAAAAGCCGGTCTGCGCGTCGTTGCCTCGAAACTCAAGCAACTGTCCAAGGCCGAGGCCGAAGGCTTCTACGCCGAGCACAGCGCTCGTGGCTTCTTCGGTGAACTGGTTGCCTTCATGACTTCCGGCCCGGTTGTCGTTCAGGTTCTGGAAGGCGAGAACGCCATCGCCCTGAACCGCGAGCTGATGGGTGCCACCAACCCTAAAGAAGCCGCTGCCGGTACCATCCGCGCCGACTTCGCCGAGTCGATCGACGCCAACGCCGTTCACGGTTCGGACTCCGAAGCCGCTGCTGCTCGCGAAATCGCATACTTCTTCGCTACTACCGAAGTAACCACTCGCTAAGCTACGGCTCACGAGTGAAGGTGAATCCATGACTGATATGACTGGCAAGACGAACCTGTTGGGGCTGACTCAACCGGAAATGGAACAGTTCTTCGACTCGATCGGGGAGAAGCGCTTTCGTGCCGGTCAGGTCATGAAGTGGATTCACCATTTTGGCGTGGACGATTTCGATGCCATGACCAACGTCGGCAAGGCCCTGCGCGAAAAGCTCAAGGCCTGTGCCGAGATCCGCGGCCCCGAAGTGGTCAGCGAGGACATCTCCACCGACGGCACCCGCAAATGGGTGGTGCGCGTGGCGTCCGGCAGCTGCGTCGAGACCGTCTACATCCCCCAGGGCAAGCGCGGTACCTTGTGTGTTTCGTCCCAGGCGGGCTGTGCCCTGGATTGCAGTTTCTGCTCCACCGGCAAACAAGGCTTCAACAGCAACCTCACCGCCGCCGAAGTCATCGGCCAGGTGTGGATTGCCAACAAATCCTTCGGCAGCGTCCCGGCGACCGTCGACCGTGCCATCACCAACGTGGTGATGATGGGCATGGGCGAGCCGCTGCTGAACTTCGACAACGTCATCTCGGCCATGCGCCTGATGATGGATGACCTGGGCTATGGCATCTCCAAACGCCGGGTCACCCTGTCGACCTCGGGTGTCGTGCCGATGATCGACGTGCTCGCCGATCACATCGACGTGTCCCTGGCCCTGTCGCTGCATGCGCCCAACGACGCACTGCGCAACCAGCTGGTACCGATCAACAAGAAGTACCCGCTCAAGATGCTGCTCGAGTCGTGCCAGCGCTACATGTCGCAACTGGGCGAAAAGCGTGTGCTGACCATCGAGTACACCCTGCTCAAGGACGTCAACGATCAGCTCGACCATGCCATCGAAATGGTCGAACTGCTCAAGAACGTGCCGTGCAAGATCAACCTGATTCCGTTCAACCCGTTCCCTCATTCCGGCTACGAGCGGCCGAGCAACAACGCCATCCGCCGTTTCCAGGATCACCTGCACCAGGCCGGCTTCAACGTGACCGTGCGCACCACCCGTGGCGAGGACATCGACGCCGCCTGTGGTCAGTTGGTGGGGCAGGTCATGGACCGCACGCGTCGCAGTGAACGCTACATCGCCGTACGCCAATTAGGCGCTGAGGCCGATATGCCGCAAACTGCCGCGAATCGGAACTGAACGAGAGGAACTCCATGACCCTGCGCGCCGCGCTGCTGATCGTCTTCGCCTTGCTGACCGGTTGCGTCACCACGGGCAAGGTCAATCCGATGGACACCAGCAAGGGTCGGGACGAGGCGCGTCAGGCCTACGTGCAGCTGGGTCTGGGGTACCTGCAGGAAGGCAGTACCGAGCGGGCCAAGATTCCCTTGAAGAAGGCCCTGGAGCTCAACGGTTCCGACGCCGACGCCAATGCGGCACTGGCCCTGGTGTTCCAGGCGGAAATGGAACCCGAGCTTGCCGAACAGCACTTTCGCAAGGCTTTGAACGCACGCAGCGATGCCCGTATCCTGAACAACTACGGCAGCTTCCTGTATGAACAGAAACGCTACAAGGAAGCCTACGAACTGTTCGAGAAGGCCGCCGCCGACACGCTCTATCCAGAGCGCTCGCGGGTCTTCGAAAACCTTGGCATGACAGCGGCGGCCCTGGGCCAGCGCGAGGTGGCACGGCAGAACCTGGAGAAAGCGCTGCGGCTCAACCGCCAGCAGCCGCGGGCGCTGCTGGAAATGGCTGAAATGTCGTACCAGGACATGCAGTATGTGCCGGCCAAGGAGTATTTCGACCGGTTCACCCAGTTGAGCGAGCAAACCGCGCGCAGCCTGCTGCTCGGCACGCGTCTGGCGAAAGTCTACGAAGACAAGAACAAGGCCGCCAGTTATGGCCTGCAACTCAAACGGCTTTATCCCGGTACGCCGGAATATCAGCAATACCTGTCGGAGCAAAGATGAAAGCGGCGCATCCCGAAGTAGCAGCAGGCTCTCGTGTAAACCCCGGCGATACCTTGCGTCAGGCCCGTGAAGGCAAAGCGTGGTCGTTGCCCGAGGTGGCCGCGCGGCTGAACCTCACCCCGGCCTCCTTGGCCAACCTGGAAGCGGGCGCGTTCGACAAGCTGCCCGGCCACACTTTTTCCCGTGGCTACATCCGTGCCTATGCCAAATTGCTCGGCCTGGATCAGGCCGTGCTGGTGCAGGCGTTCGATCAGTACACCGGCACCAACGCGCAGGGCAGCAACGTGCATGGCCTGGGCCGCATCGAAGAACCTTCGCGCCTGGCCCACAACCTGCTGCGCATCGTCAGCCTGATGCTGGTGCTGGCCCTGGTGGGTGGCGGCTTCCTCTGGTGGCAGGACAAGACCACTGCCCGTGGCACCGATCCGACCAACGTTGCGCTGGAGCACGTCGAAGTCGAAAGCGCCGACGGCACGACCCAGATTCATCCACTGGACGAGCCTGAAGACCAGGCCGTGGTAGCTGCTCGCGAAGGCGAACCCACCGCGTTGAGCCTGGGGCAGGGCCAAACCCCGGTTGACCCGGCCACTACCGGCACACCGGCGACCACGACTACCCAGCCATCTGCGACCGTTGCGCAGACCCCTGCAACCGTTGCCACGCCTGTTCCCGCACCTGTACCTAATGCAGCGACAACACCTGCCGCGCCGGCCCCTGTCGCAACGCCTGCGCCAGTCGAGGCGCCCGTGGCCGGGCATGGCCAGGTCGGCATGAATTTCGTCGCCGACTGCTGGACCCAGGTCACCGATGCCACCGGCAAGGTGCTGTACAGCGGTCTCAAGCGCAGTGGCGAAAATCTTCAGGTCAGCGGCAAGCCGCCGCTTTCCATACGCCTGGGCGTGGCCAATGCCGCCCAGGTGACTTACAACGGTCAAGCGGTGGATGTCGCACCCTTTACCAAGGGCAATACTGCTCGCATGAAGCTGGGGCAATAACATGCACGGTGAATCTCCGATCAAGCGCCGCGAATCGCGCAAAATATGGGTCGGCTCGGTACCGGTGGGGGGCGATGCGCCCATCGCCGTGCAGAGCATGACCAACACCGACACCAATGATGTCGATGCCACCGTCGGGCAGATCCAGCGCCTGGTCGATGCCGGCGCCGACATCGTGCGCGTGTCCGTGCCCGACATGGATGCCGCCGAGGCCTTCGGGCGCATCAAGCAGCGCGTCAGCGTGCCGCTGGTGGCCGACATCCACTTCGACTACAAGATCGCCCTGCGGGTGGCCGAGCTGGGTGTGGACTGCCTGCGCATCAACCCCGGCAACATCGGTCGTGAAGACCGCGTGCGCGCCGTGGTCGATGCCGCGCGCGATCGTGGCATCCCGATCCGTATCGGCGTCAACGCAGGCTCACTGGAAAAGGACCTGCAGAAGAAGTACGGCGAACCGACCCCGGAAGCGCTGGTCGAGTCGGCGCTGCGTCATGTCGAGCATCTGGTGCGCCTGGATTTCCACGACTTCAAGGTCAGCGTGAAAGCGTCCGACGTGTTCATGGCCGTCGACGCCTATCGCTTGCTGGCCAAGCAGATCGTCCAGCCATTGCACCTGGGGATCACCGAAGCCGGAGGCCTGCGTTCGGGTACGGTCAAGTCGGCGGTCGGCCTGGGCATGTTGCTGGCCGACGGCATCGGCGACACCATCCGCATCTCGCTGGCGGCCGATCCGGTGGAAGAGGTCAAGGTCGGCTACGACATTCTCAAGTCGTTGCGCCTGCGTTCGCGCGGCATCAACTTCATCGCCTGCCCCAGCTGCTCGCGGCAGAACTTCGACGTGGTCAAGACCATGAACGAACTCGAAGGCCGTCTCGAAGACCTGCTGGTGCCGCTGGACGTCGCGGTCATCGGTTGCGTGGTCAACGGTCCGGGCGAAGCCAAGGAAGCCCATGTCGGCCTCACCGGCGGCACGCCGAACCTGATCTACATCGACGGCAAGCCGTCGCAGAAACTGACCAACGACAACCTGGTGGATGAGCTCGAGAAGCTGATCCGGCAGAAGGCAGCGGAAAAGGTCGAAGCCGATGCGGCGTTGATCGTCCGCGGCTAACAGGGATTTCTAAGGATATTTTGTGAGCAAGACTCTGCAAGCCATTCGTGGCATGAATGACATCCTGCCGGAGCAGACGCCGCTGTGGCGTTACTTCGAAGGCACCGTGGCCGGTTTGCTGGACGGTTACGGCTACCGCCAGATCCGCATGCCCATCGTCGAGTTCACCGACCTGTTCAAGCGCTCCATCGGCGAAGTCACCGATATCGTCGAAAAGGAGATGTACACCTTCGAGGATCGCAACGGTGATTCCCTCACGCTGCGCCCCGAAGGCACGGCAGCCTGTGTCCGCGCGGTGCTCGAACATGGCCTGAGCGGTGGTGGCCAGGTGCAGAAGCTCTGGTACATGGGCCCGATGTTTCGCCATGAACGGCCGCAGAAGGGGCGCTATCGCCAGTTCCACCAGATCGGCCTGGAAGTGTTCAACCTCGACGGTCCGGACATCGACGCCGAGCTGATCGTGCTGACCTGGCGCCTGTGGAAACTGCTGGGCATTCGCGACGCGGTCACCCTGGAACTCAACAGCCTGGGCACCAGCGAAGCCCGCGGTCGCTACCGCGAGGCGTTGGTGGAATTTCTCACCGCGCACCTGGACCAGATCGACGAAGACAGCCAGCGCCGCCTGAAGACCAACCCGTTGCGCGTGCTCGATACCAAGCACCCGGAAACCCAGGCGGTATTGGTCAACGTGCCGAAGCTTGCCGATTATCTCGACGAAGAGTCGCGCGTGCATTTCGAGGGCTTGAAGGCGCGTCTGGATGCCGCTGGCATTCCCTACGTGATCAATCCCAAGCTGGTGCGGGGCCTGGACTACTACAGCAAGACCGTTTTCGAGTGGGTCACCGACAAGCTGGGCGCTCAGGGCACCGTCTGTGCCGGCGGCCGCTATGACGGCCTGGTCGAGCAGATGGGTGGCAAACCGACGCCGGGCGTGGGTTTTGCCATGGGCATCGAACGTCTGATCCTGTTGCTCGAAACCCTGGAACAGGTGCCCGAATCCATTGCCCGGCAGGTCGACGTCTACCTCTGCGCTTTCGGCGAACAGGCCGAGTTGGCAGGTCTGACCCTCGCCGAGCGGCTGCGCGACCAGGTGCCAGGCCTGCGCCTGATGGTCAACGCCGGTGCCGGCAGTTTCAAGAGCCAGTTCAAGAAGGCCGACAAGAGCGGTGCCTTGTACGCCTTGATCCTGGGGGACGACGAACTGGCCCAACAAGTGGTAGGTTTCAAACCCCTGCGCGGCCAGGGCGAACAACAGAACATTGCCTGGTCGGCGTTGGCCGACCATCTGGCGACCTGCGTTGTGCAGGGCTGAATCAAGCAAGCATCAAGCATTTGCGCGAATAGGAGCATTGGGGTGTCGAGTACCGAAGACGAACAAATGGGCGAACTCAAGGACTGGTGGCAGCGTAACGGCAAGCCCCTGGTGACCGGTGGCCTGCTGGCCCTGGTGGTCGTGTTCGGCTGGCAAGCCTGGACCCGCTATCAGAGCAACCAGTCACAGAGCGCTTCCAACCTGTACCAGCAGTTGCTGGAAGCCAGCCTGACCCCGACCGGCAAGCCCGATACCGCCCAGGTGGCAGACCTGGCCGGCAAGCTCAAGAACGAGTTCGGCGGCACTGCCTATGCGCAGTACGCCAGCCTGTTTCTGGCCAAGGCCGCCGTCGATGCCGGCAAGCTCGATGATGCCGCCGCCGAACTCAAGACGGTGGTCGACAAGCCGGTCGACACTACCCTGGGCGAAGTGGCGCGTCAGCGCCTGGCGCAGGTCCTGGCCGCGCAGAACAAGGCCGAAGACGCCTTGAAGCTGCTCGACGGCGATGCCGACAAGGCGTTCCTGGCAGCCCGCGAAGAACTCAAGGGTGACCTGCTGGTGCAACTGGGCCGCAGCGACGACGCCTATGCCGCCTATCAAAAAGCCAAGGCTGCGCTGTCCGATGAAGCGGCAGTGGGTGGCCTTCAAATCAAGCTCGACGACCTGGCCAAAGGGGATGCGTGACGTGATCCGTTGGAAACATGCAGCATTGCTGGCCCTGGCCTTGATGGCCGTGGGTTGCAGCAGCAACAGCAAGAAGGAACTGCCCCCGGCCGAACTCACCGACTTCAAGGAAGAAGTGTCCTTGCAGAAGGTCTGGAGCCGTGGTATCGGCGACGGCCAGGGCAAGACCTACAACATGCTCGTGCCAGCGATCGAGAACGATCGCATCTACGCCGCCGATGTGACGGGCGAGGTAGTCGCGATGAACCGCATGACGGGCGACGTCCTGTGGAAGAAAGACCTGGACCAGCCGGTTTCCGGTGCCGTGGGCGTAAGCTACGGCCTGGTGACCCTGGGCACCTTGCGCGGCGACGTGATCGCACTCGACGCCGACACGGGTGAGCAACGCTGGAAAAAACGCGTGAACAGCGAAGTGCTCGCGCCACCGGCCAACAACGGCAACGTCGTGGTGGTGCAGACCCAGGACGATCGCCTGATCGGACTGGATGCCAGCACCGGTGATCAGCGCTGGATCTACGACAGCACTCCAGCGGTGTTGACCCTGCGCGGTACGGGCGCACCCCTGGTGACCAATCAGCTGGCGATCGCCGGACTGTCGACTGGCAAGGTCGTTGCGCTCGACATCTCCAACGGCGTGCCGGTCTGGGAAGCTCGGGTCGCCGTGCCTCAGGGCCGTTCCGAACTGGATCGCGTGGTCGACATCGACGGTGGCCTGCTGTTGTCCGGCGGCACGCTGTATGTGACCACCTACCAGGGTCGCATGGCCGGCCTGGACCTGGAAAGCGGGCGTGTACTGTGGCAGCGCGATGCGTCCAGTTACGCAGGTGTCGCGCAGGGCTTCGGCAACGTCTACACCAGCCTGGCCTCGGGCACTGTGGAGGGCGTCGACGAGCGTTCCACCACCGCCCTGTGGAGCAATGATCAACTGGCACGTCGCCAGCTGTCGGCTCCCGAAGTGTTTTCCAGCTACATCGCGGTGGGCGACCTGGAAGGTTACGTCCACCTGCTGAGTCAGGTCGACGGTCGTTTCGTCAGCCGTACTCGGGTCGACAGTGACGGTGTACGGGCTCGCCCGCTGGTCGTTGGCGACATGCTTTATATTTACGGCAACAGTGGCAAGCTGGAAGCCCTGACCGTCAAGCAGTGATTGACTATGCTTCCAGACACCCATGGGTGCCTGGAAGCCGCTTCGTTTGAAGCGCCTCGAACTCCGGCCGCTGCCTGCAGCGGCCTTTGTATTTTCTGAATCAACGCAGTGGAGAGCCGCATGGTTCCCGTAATCGCCCTGGTGGGCCGACCCAACGTCGGTAAATCCACCATGTTCAACCGCCTGACCAAAAGCCGTGACGCCATCGTCGGCGACCTGTCTGGTCTTACCCGTGATCGCCAATACGGTGAGGCGCGCTGGCAAGGGCGTTCCTACATTCTGGTCGACACCGGTGGTATTTCCGGTGACGAACACGGCATGGACGAAAAGATGGCCGAGCAGTCGCTGCTGGCCATCGAAGAAGCCGATGTCGTGATGTTCCTGGTCGATGCGCGCGCGGGTTTCACCGCCGCCGACCAGATGATTGCCGAGCACCTGCGCAAGCGTAACAAGCGCTCGCTTTTGGTCGCCAACAAGGTCGACAACGTCGACCCCGAGATGGCCAAGGCCGAATTCGCCCCACTGGGCATGGGCGATGCCATCCCCGTGGCCGGTGCCCAGGGCCGCGGTGTCAACGCGCTGCTCGAAGCCGCCTTGAGCGAGTTCCCGCGCGACGAGGAAGAAGTCGACCTCAACGCCGAGGTGGCCGAGGGCGAGGAAGCCGTGCGCATTCCGGGCCCGAGCGAGAAAGATGGCATCAAGATCGCCATCATCGGTCGACCCAACGTCGGCAAGTCGACGCTGGTCAATCGCATGCTCGGCGAAGACCGGGTGATCGTCTATGACCAGCCAGGTACGACTCGCGACAGTATCTACATTCCCTTCGAACGCAACGAAGAGAAGTACACGCTGATCGACACGGCCGGTGTGCGCAAGCGCGGCAAGATCCACGAGGAAGTGGAAAAATTCTCGGTGGTCAAGACGCTGCAGGCGATCAAGGACGCCAACGTGGTGATCTTCGTCATGGATGCACGCGAAGGCGTGGTCGACCATGACCTGAACCTGCTGGGCTTCGCCTTGGAAACCGGGCGCGCCATCGTCATCGCGCTGAACAAGTGGGACGGCATGCAGTCCAGCGAGCGCGACTATGTGAAGGTCGAGCTGGAGCGGCGGTTGTTCTTCGTCGACTTCGCCGACATCCACTTCATTTCGGCGCTGCATGGCACCGGCGTGGGCAACTTGTATGCCTCGGTGCAGGCATCGTTCAAGTCGGCGATCACCCGCTGGCCGACCAGCCGCCTGACCCAGATCCTCGAGGACGCGGTGCAGGAGCACCAGCCGCCAATGGTCAACAGCCGCCGGATCAAGCTGCGCTACGCTCACCTGGGGGGTGCCAACCCGCCGTTGATCGTGATCCACGGCAACCAAGTGGAGAAGGTACCGAAGTCGTACGTGCGCTATCTGGAAAACACGTATCGCCGCGTGCTCAAGCTGGTCGGTACGCCGATCCGTATCGAGTTCAAGGGTGGCGAGAACCCGTACGAAGGCAACAAGAACACGCTCACCGACCGCCAGGTCAACAAGAAGCGTCGCCTGATGTCGCACCACAAGAAGGCCGACAAGAAGCGCCGCGACAAGCGCTGATACACCGCGGTGGTGCCGGACGCGGCTCGCGCCGCTGCTACAGGGGAATGTGTAACCCGTATCAGCGGCGCACGCCGCGTCTGCGGTGCACGCGGTCCATCAGCCACCCTGCGATCCCCGTAGCAGCGGCGCAAGCCGCGTCGACGTTCCACGCGGTCCATCAGCCACCCCGCCATCCCTGTAGCAGCGGCGCAAGCCGCGTCGGCGTTCCATGCGTTCCATCAGGCCCCTCGCAATCCCCGTAGCAGCGGCGCAAGCCGCGTCGGCGTCCCATGCGTTCCACCAGGCCCCCCGCAATCCCTGTAGCAGCGGCGCAAGCCGCGTCGACGTTCCACGCGGTCCATCAGCCACCCCGCCATCCCTGTAGCAGCGGCGCAAGCCGCGTCGACGCCCCATGCGTTCCATCAGGCCCCCCGCAATCCCTGTAGCAGCGGCGCAAGCCGCGTCGGCGGTGTATGCGGTCTGCCTGCTACACTGGGGAACGTTTTCCCAGGGAGCGGCCCATGATCAGCAGCAAGCTGCCGAATGTCGGCACCACCATCTTTACCACCATGTCCCATCTCGCCGCACAAACCGGCGCCTTGAACCTGTCTCAGGGTTTCCCGGATTTCGACGGTCCGCCTGCCTTGCTCGAAGCGGTGGGGCGCCATGTGCTGGCCGGGCATAACCAATACTCGCCCATGACCGGTCTACCCGCCCTGCGCGAACAGGTTGCGGCCAAGGTCGAGCGGTTGTATCGACGTCGTGTGGATGCCGAAAGCGAAATCACCATCACCCCCGGTGCCACCCAGGCGATTTTCTGCGCAATTCAGGCAACCATTCGCCACGGCGATGAAGTGATCGTGTTCGATCCCTGCTACGACAGCTACGAGCCTGCGGTCGAACTGGCGGGCGGCACGTGCGTGCATGTGCAACTGAATGCTGCGGACTTCAGCATCGACTGGCAGCAACTGGGCCAAGCCATCAACGCGCGTACCCGAATGATCGTGATCAACACGCCGCACAACCCCAGCGGTGCCCTGATCACTGCCGCCGAACTCGACCGCCTGGCGACCTTGATCGCCGACCGCGACATCTACATCCTCAGCGACGAAGTCTACGAACACCTGGTGTTCGATGGCGTCGCCCATGCCAGCGTGCTGGCCTGCGAGCGGCTATACGAGCGGGCGTTCGTGGTCAGCTCGTTCGGCAAGACCTACCACGTTACCGGCTGGAAAACCGGCTACGTGATCGCACCGCCCGGGCTGACTCGAGAGCTGCGCAAGGTGCATCAGTACGTCAGTTTCTGTGGCGTCACGCCCTTGCAGTACGCCTTGGCCGAGTACATGGCTGAACACCCCGACCACGTAGACGCGTTGCCTGGTTTCTATCAGGGCAAGCGCGATCTGCTCTGCGATCTGCTGACCGATTCGCGGTTCACGTTTGTGCCCACGCCCGGCACCTATTTTCAGCTGGTCGACTATTCGGCGATCCGCCCCGACCTCAACGATGTCGACATGGCGCTGTGGCTGACGCGTGAGCATGGCGTAGCCAGCATTCCGGTTTCGGTGTTCTATCGCACGCCGGTTGCGGACCAGCGCCTGGTTCGCTTGTGTTTCGCCAAACGTGAGGAGACGCTGCGCGAGGCAGCCCACAAACTATGCCGAATCTGACGGAAGCAACCCTGGCCGAGCAGGCCCCTGAGCTAAAGATCGCGTTGATCCAGACCCAGTTGGCCTGGCACGACCGCGAGGCCAATCTCGAACACTTCGATACCTTGCTGGAACAAGCCCAGGGCGCCGATCTGGTGGTCTTGCCCGAGATGTTCACCACCGGCTTTTCAATGGAGTCCGAAAGCCTTTGCGAGCCGGAGAACGGGGTGACCCACGACTGGCTGCTGGCGTGGGCCAACAAGCTCGATGCGGTGGTCACCGGCAGCGTGATCGTCCAGGCTGCCGATGGCAGCTACCGCAATCGCCTGCTGTGGGCCTGCCCGGATGGGCGGATGCTGCACTACGACAAGCGTCATCTGTTTCGCATGGCGGGAGAGCACGAACACTACAGCCCCGGCGAGCGGCAAGCGGTGTTCGCCGTGAGGGGCTGGCGCGTGCGTCCGTTGATCTGTTACGACCTGCGTTTTCCGGTGTGGAGCCGAGATGGCGAGGGTACCGACCTGTTGCTGTACACGGCCAACTGGCCGGGCGCGCGGCGCATGCACTGGAACCGCCTGCTGCCGGCCCGTGCGATCGAGAACCTCTGCTACGTGGCGGCGGTGAATCGGGTGGGTACCGACGGCAAGGGCTTTGCCTACACGGGTGACAGCCAGTTGTTGGACTTTCAGGGCGAAACCCTGTTGTGCGCGGGTGAGGCCGACGGCGTGTTTCATGCCAGCCTCGATGCCCAGGCCCTGCACGCCTATCGCAGCAAGTTCCCGGCCCACTTGGACGCTGACGAATACGAGTTGCGCTAGGAACGCTCATACCTGACACACCGCGGTGTGGTTTTCGCGGCCGATGACCGCTCCTACGAGGTAGCGCAGGCATAAAAAAACCGGCCCTGAAGGCCGGTTCCTGTGTGGGTGCTTGTATCAGGCAGCTTTCGCTTCCTGCTGGCTCAGCGAGCGATTCAGTGCGCTGAACAGTGCCTTGAAGCTGGCGGTGGTGATGTTTTCATCCACGCCAACGCCATGCACCGGACGTCCACCGGCCACACGCAGCTCGATATAGGCCGCGGCCTTGGCGTTGGTGCCAGCGCCAATGGCGTGTTCGTTGTAGTCCATGATCTCGACCGCGACCGGCATGGAGGCCACCAGCGCTTCCAGGGCGCCGTTGCCCTTGCCGCGCCAGTGCTGGGTTTCACCGTCGCTGTGCACTTCCACGTCAACCGCACTGTTGCCGTTCTCTTCCTGCAACCGATGGCTGATCAACGCATAGGGCGTGTTGGCCTGCAGGTACTCCTTGCGCAACAGCGCATAGATCTGCTGAGCGGTCATTTCCAGGCCCAGGCGGTCGGTCTCGCCCTGTACTACCTGGCTGAACTCGATCTGCATGCGACGCGGCAGGCTGATGCCGTATTCCTGTTCGAGCAGGTAGGTGATGCCACCCTTGCCCGACTGGCTGTTGACGCGGATGACTGCCTCGTAGCTGCGACCGATGTCGGCCGGGTCGATTGGCAGGTAGGGCACTTCCCACACCGTGCCTTCCTTCTGCTGGGTGAAACCCTTGCGAATGGCGTCCTGGTGCGAGCCGGAAAACGCGGTATGGACCAGATCGCCGACATACGGATGACGCGGATGCACCGGCAACTGGTTGCATTCCTCGACCACCTTGCGGATGCCGTCGATGTCGGAGAAGTCCAGTTCGGGATCGACGCCCTGGGTGTACAGGTTCAAGCCAAGGGTCACCAGATCGACGTTGCCGGTCCGCTCGCCGTTGCCGAACAGGCAGCCTTCCACGCGATCTGCACCGGCCATCAGGCCCAGTTCGGTGGCGGCCACGCCGGTGCCACGGTCGTTGTGGGTGTGCAGGCTGAGCAGCACGCTGTCGCGACGATTGATGTGACGGCCGAACCATTCGATCTGATCGGCATAGATGTTCGGGGTGGACACTTCCACGGTCGCCGGCAGGTTGAGGATCACCTTGTTCTGCGGAGTGGGGTTCCACACTTCGATCACCGCATCGCAGACTTCCTTGGCGAACTCGAGCTCGGTGGCGCTGAACGTCTCCGGCGAGTACTGGAAGGTCCACTGGGTTTCCGGCTGCTGCGCTGCGTATTTGACGAACAGCTTGGCGGCGTTCACTGCGATGTCCTTGACGCCCTGTTTGTCCTGGTTGAAGACGATCTTGCGGAAGGATGGCGAAGTAGCGTTGTACAGGTGAACGATGGCTTTCTTGGCGCCCTTGAGCGATTCGAAGGTGCGCGCGATGAGGTCTTCACGGGCCTGGGTCAGGACCTGAATGGTCGTGTCGTCCGGGATGTGGCCGTCTTCGATCAAGGTGCGCACGAAATCGAAATCGGTCTGCGACGCGGAAGGGAAGGAGGCTTCGATTTCCTTCACGCCCACGGCGACCAGGGTTTTCCAGAAGCGCAGCTTCTTTACCGCATCCATGGGTTCGATCAGTGACTGGTTGCCGTCGCGCAGGTCGGAGCTGCACCAGATGGGCGCGGCGGTGATGGACTTCGACGGCCAGGTGCGATCGGGGAGGTCGATAGTCGGGAACGCGCGGTACTTCTGCGACGGGTCTTTGAGCATGGACATGGTGAAAATCCTTGGTGAGCAGCCTGGGGAAAGGGCCTGCCGGTCATTCGAAAAGGTGAGGGGCGAGGCGACGCGTTTCAGCCAGGCAGTCGTGCACTGACCAGGCAGAGGCTGCGGTGCTGGCGGAGCTGGATGAGGGTGTGGGCGGTTTTCATGACCTCAACCCTAACCACTGGGGTGAAAAATGGCAAGGGTATTGAGGAAAATGGTAGGAGAGTTGGCTATCTTGGAACAGGCGAGATTTTATTGCTGAAGATTTGGAAAGTAGTGCCAGAGATTGCGTGGCTTCAAGGGGCGGCGCAATGCGTTGGGTCGACGGTGCGGCCTTCGCGGGCAGCGCCCGCTCCCACAGATCAAGCAGTGCTGACAGGATTTCCGGTGGATCAAGGCTGGAAGGCGTTGATGAAGATTGCCGGATCGACCCGGGCATCGTTCAGGCTGACGTTCCAGTGCATGTGCGGCCCGGTGGCGCGGCCTGTGGAGCCTACGCGTCCGACCACGGCGCCGCGCACCAGGTCCTGGCCGACCTTCACGTCGATCTTTGACATGTGGCAGAACATGCTGATGAACCCCTGCCCATGATCGACGAACACCGTGTTGCCGTTGAAGAAGTAGTCGCCCACCAGGATCACCTTGCCATTGGCAGGCGTCTTGATCGGCGTGCCGGCAGGTACCGCGAAATCCAGGCCGGCGTGCGGATTGCGCTCCTCGCCATTGAAGAAACGGCGTACACCGAACTTGCTCGACAAGGGTCCGCTGACCGGCTTGTCCAGCAGCAGATTGCTCGGCGTGCCGGGGCTGAAGCTGCGGTAGGCGCGCAGCTGTTCGGCGAGTTCGCCGTCGATGCGCTTGATGTCCGCCGGGTTGGGATTGACCTGGCGAGTGTTCTTCAGAGTGATCCGCTGTTCGGGGTACTTCTTGCTGCCAATCTCGAAACCGATGGCGCTACCGGCCACGCTGAACTGCGCCTGGCCAGGCTTGGCAGTCAACGGGATGCCGACGATCGCGCGCCAGGTACCTTGCTCATTGACCACCAGCACGCGCTTGCCATCGTAGGTCGCCTTGGGCGCCTGGCTGGCGTTGCCCAGATCCACCACCGCCACGCCGCCGGGCACCGGCTTGTTCAGCAGCCGGGTGATGTAGCTGTCCGCCTGAGCGAACGAGGACAGGCACAACAGCAGGGCAACAACGAGAAAACGCGGCATGGATCAATCCAGTAAAGAAAGGGTAACGGGCGTGAGGTGATTGTCTTCCACCCGCACTTCGAGCTCGCCTTCGCCCAATCTTGCGATCAGGCGCTGACCGCGCTGGGTCTGTTCGGCGCTGCGGATGGCTTGCCCGTGCTCGTCGAGCAGGATGCTGTAGCCGCGCCCGAGGGTGGCCAGGGGGCTGACCACGTGCAGGGTCTGCACCTGGCTTTGCAACTGCTGGCGACGGTCCTTGAGCGTGTCACGCATGGCCCGCGGCAAGCGCTCGGCAAGGCCGTCCAGACGCTGCTTGAGCAGACGCAGCACACGGTCCGGGTGCTGCCCGGCCAGGCGTGTCTGCAACTGCGCCAGGCGATGCGCACGCGCAGTCATCTGCCGCTCGAAGGCGCGGCGCATGCGCATGTCCAGATCATCCAGGCGTTGTGCCTGCTGGCGCAGGCGCTCGCCGGGGTGGCGCAGGCGTCGGGTCAGCCCTTCCACGCGCAGGCGTTCGTGGGCCAGACGATTGTGCATGCGCAACACCAGGCGTCGCTGCAGGCTGTCGAGCCGCCGTTGCAGGTCGCCGGCATCGGGCGCCAGCAACTCGGCGGCCGCAGAAGGCGTCGGCGCACGCACATCGGCCACGAAGTCACTAATGGAGACGTCGGTCTCGTGACCCACGGCGCTGACGATGGGCGTCACGCACGCATCGACGGCGCGCGCCACGGCTTCCTCGTTGAAGCACCAGAGGTCCTCCAGCGAGCCGCCGCCACGGGCCAGGATGATCGCATCGAAGCCGCGCGCATCGGCCAGGCGCAGAGCGCGGACGATCTGCGCGGTGGCCTCGCGGCCCTGCACGGCGGTCGGGATCAGGGTCAGCTGGATCTGCGGGGCACGTCGACGGAACACGCTGATGATGTCGCGGATCACTGCGCCGGTCGGCGAACTGACGATACCGATGCGTTGCGGATGCGCCGGCAGGGCCACCTTGCGTTCGCTGCTGAACAGACCTTCGGCGTCGAGCTTTACCTTGAGCGCGTCGAACGCCATGCGCAGCGCGCCGTCGCCGGCAGGCTCCACGGTGTCGAGAATCAGCTGATAGTCGCCACGGCCTTCGAACAGCGAGACCTTGCCGCGCACTTTCACCGCTGCGCCATCCTTGAGCACCTGGCGCACGCGTTGAGCGTTCTGCCTGAACAGCGCACAGCGCACCTGGGCGCCGCTGTCCTTGAGCGTGAAATAGACGTGGCCGGACGCCGGACGCGCCAGGTTGGAGATTTCACCTTCGACCCAGATATTGCTGAAGACATCTTCGAGCAACACACGGGCACGGCCATTGAGCTGGCTGACGGTGATGACCTCGCGATCGAGGTTCAGGCGGGCAAAGGGGTCTTTGATCATGTTCGGCATCATAGAGACATTCGTCTGCGGATGCACTGGGGAGAAGGGAGAGGTACAGGCCTCTTCACCGATTGGCGAAGAGGCCTGCAGGCGTTACAGGAACTGCTCGGCGTAGTGACACGCCACCTGCCGCGTATCCACCGGCCGGAACGCCGGTACTTCGGTGCTGCAGCGCTCGGTGGCGTATGGGCAACGCTTGTGGAACGCACAGCCCGACGGTGGATTCAGCGGGTTGGGCAACTCTCCGACGATCTTGATCTTGGGCTTGAGCGGGTCCGGCTTGATGGTCGGCGTGGCCGACAGCAGAGCCTGGGTATAGGGGTGCAGAGGACGGGTGTAGATGTCTTCCTTGGGCCCCATTTCCGCCGGCCTGCCCAGGTACATCACCAGCACCTGGTCGGCCACGTGACGCACCACGGCCAGGTTGTGGGAGATGAACACATAGGCCGTGTTGAACTCCTGCTGCAGGTCCATGAACAGGTTAAGCACCTGCGCCTGGATCGACACGTCGAGGGCCGAGGTGGGTTCGTCGGCGACCAGCACTTTGGGTTGCAACATCATGGCGCGGGCCAGGGCGATGCGCTGGCGCTGGCCACCGGAAAACATGTGCGGGTAGCGCTGGTAGTGTTCGGGGCGCAGGCCGACCTGCTGCATCATCGCCTGGACCTTCTCGCGGCGCTCGGCCTTGCTCAGGGAGGTGTTGATCAGCAGCGGCTCGCCGAGTTGGTCGCCGATCTTCTGCCGAGGGTTGAGCGAAGCGTAGGGGCTCTGGAACACCATCTGCACGTCCTTGCGCAGTTGCTTGCGCTCGGCCTTGCTGGCGCCTGCCACTTCCTGGCCGGCGATCTGCAGCGAACCGGAGGATGGTTCTTCGATCAGGGTCAGCGCGCGGGCCAGGGTCGACTTGCCGCAGCCCGATTCACCGACCACGGCGAGGGTCTTGCCGGCTTCCAGCTCGAAGGAGACGCCATTGAGGGCACGCACCACGGCATGGGGCTTGAAGAGCCCGCGCGAAACATCGTAATGACGGGTAAGGTCGCGGGCGGTCAGTACGACGCTCATCACGCCACCTCCTGATTGAGTGGGTAGAAACAACGCGCCAGGCTCTGGGCTTTGGGGTCCAGGGCCGGGCGTTCGGTGCGACAGTTTTCCCGCACGTACGGGCAGCGCGGCGACAGCAGGCAGCCCTGCGGACGGTCGTAGCGGCCGGGGACGATGCCAGGCAGGGTGGCCAGGCGCTCGGCGCCTTCGCTGTGCTCCGGGATGGCCATAAGCAACGCTTCGCTGTACGGGTGCGCGGGAATGTCGAACAATTGCGGCACATGGCCCACTTCCACTGCCTGACCGGCGTACATCACGCACACGCGCTGGGCGGTTTCGGCCACCACGGCCAGGTCGTGGGTGATCAGGATCAGACCCATGTTCTGCTCTTGTTGCAGGCTGAGCAGCAACTCCATGATCTGCGCCTGGATGGTCACGTCCAGTGCGGTGGTCGGTTCGTCGGCGATCAGCAGCTTGGGCTCACCGGCAATCGCCATGGCGATCGCCACGCGTTGGCTCATGCCCCCGGACAGCTGATGCGGATAGGCATCCAGGCGGCTTTCGGCTGCCGGGATTTCCACCTTCTTGAGCAATTCCAGAGCACGCTGGCGCGCGGCCTTGCCGGACATGCCCAGGTGCTGGCGCAAGACTTCCTCGATCTGGAAACCCACGGTGTAGCTGGGATTAAGCGCAGTCATCGGGTCCTGGAAAATCATCGCCAGGTCCTTGCCGACCACCTTGCGCCGTTGCCGGGCGTTGAGCTTGAGCATGTCGTGGCCGTCGAAGACCAGCGAGTCGGCGGTGACGATGCCGGGTGCATCGATCAGGCCCATCAGGGCCATCATGGTCACCGATTTGCCCGAGCCCGATTCGCCGACGATGGCCAGCACTTCGCCCTTGTCCACGCTCAGGTCCAGCCCGTCCACGACCGGTACGGCCTTGGCATCGCCGAAACGTACGTTCAGGTTGTTGATATTCAAAAGTGACATGATCGGCTCCTCAGGCGGCGTTCTTGAGTTTGGGGTCCAGCGCATCGCGCAGCCCGTCGCCCATCAGGTTGATTGCCAGCACGCTGAGCAGAATGGTCAGGCCCGGCAGGCTCACCACCCACCAGGCGCGTTCGATGTAGTCACGCGCCGAAGCCAGCATGGTGCCCCATTCCGGCGTTGGCGGTTGTACGCCCAGGCCCAGGAAACCCAGGGCGGCAGCGTCGAGAATCGCCGAGGAAAAGCTCAAGGTGGCCTGCACGATCAGTGGCGCCATGCAGTTGGGCAGCACGGTGATGAACATCAGGCGCGGCAACGTAGCCCCGGCCAGGCGCGCGGCGGTCACGTAGTCACGGTTCAGTTCGCCCATCACCGCAGCGCGGGTCAGGCGTACGTAGGAGGGCAGCGACACCACGGCAATGGCGATCACGGTGTTGATCAGGCCAGGGCCGAGGATGGCGACGATCGCCACGGCCAGCAGCAGCGATGGCAGCGCCAGCATGACGTCCATCAGGCGCATGATCGACGGCCCGAGAATGCGCGGGAAGAATCCGGCCAGCAGGCCCATGAGAATGCCCGGGATCAGCGACATCACCACCGACGACAGGCCGATCAGCAGCGACAGCCGCGAGCCCTGGATCAAGCGCGAAAGCAAATCACGGCCCAGCTCGTCGGTGCCCAGGATGAATTGCCACTGGCCGCCTTCCAGCCATACCGGCGGGGTGAGGAGGAAGTCACGGTACTGCTCGCTGGGATTGTGCGGCGCCACCCACGGCGCGAACAGCGCGCAGAAGACGATGATCAGCATGAACACCAGACCCGCCACGGCGCCCTTGTTCTTGGCGAATGCCTGCCAGAATTCCTTGTACGGGGAGGGGTAGAGCAGGCTCTGATCCACTGCGACCGTTTCAATTTTCGTAGTCATGGATAGGGTCTCAACGCTGATGACGGATGCGTGGGTTGGCCAAGCCGTAGAGGATATCCACCACGAAGTTGACCAGGATCACCAGGCAGGCGATCAACAGGATGCCGTTCTGCACGACAGGGTAGTCACGGGCGCCGATGGCCTCGATCAGCCACTTGCCGATGCCCGGCCACGAGAAGATGGTTTCGGTCAGGACCGCACCGGCCAGCAAGGTGCCGACCTGCAGGCCGAACACGGTCAGCACCGGAATCAGCGCGTTGCGCAGACCGTGCACGAACACCACGCGAGTCGGCGACAGACCCTTGGCGCGGGCGGTGCGCACGTAGTCCTCGCGCAGCACTTCGAGCATCGAGGAGCGGGTCATGCGGGCGATCACCGCCAGCGGAATGGTGCCCAGCACGATGGCGGGCAGAATCAGGTGCTGCAGGGCGTCCAACCAGGCGCCTTCGTCTTCGCTGAACAACGTGTCGATGAGCATGAAGCCGGTTTTCGGCTGGATGTCGTAGAGCAGGTCGATACGCCCCGATACCGGCGTCCAGCCCAGGGTCACCGAGAAGAACATGATCAGGATCAGGCCCCACCAGAAGATGGGCATGGAATAGCCGGCCAGGGAAATGCCCATGACCCCATGGTCGAACAGCGATCCTCGCTTGAGCGCGGCGATCACCCCCGCCAGCAGGCCGAGCACGCCGGCAAAGATCAGCGCGGCGATGGACAGCTCCAGCGTGGCCGGAAACAGCGCAGTGAACTCGGTCCACACGCTCTCGCGCGTACGCAGCGACTCACCCAGGTTGCCCTGGGCGAGATTGCCGATGTAATCCAGGTACTGAGCATACAGGGGCTTGTTCAGACCCAGGCGTTCCATCGCCTGTGCGTGCATTTCGGGGTCGACCCGACGCTCGCCCATCATCACTTCGACAGGGTCACCGGGAATCAGGCGTATCAACGCGAAGGTCAATAGCGTGATGCCGAAGAAAGTGGGGATCAGCAATCCCACACGTCGGGCAATAAAACTAAACATCGTGCGTAGTACCTCATCAGCCGGTTAGGCAAGCCGCGCATCCGCCCGGGTGGGCGCCGATACGCGGCGTCTTTTTCTACTTCACCTGGGTGGTGGCGAAGTTGTTATTGGTCATCGGGCTTATGTGGAAGCCTTCGACGGTCTTGCGCATGGCCGAGAACACACGTGGATACGCCAGGCTCAACCAAGGTTGCTCTTTGAGAAAAATGACCTGCGCCTGTTCGTAGAACGCCGCGCGCGCTGCCGGTTCAGTGGCTTCGCGGGCCTGGCTGACCAGGGCGTCGAATTCCTTGTTGCACCAGCGCGCGGCGTTTTCGCCGTTCTTCGCTGCTTCGCAGGTAAGGTTCGGGCTGAGGAAGTTGTCCGGGTCGCCGTTGTCGCCGGCCCAACCGTAGAAAGCCAGGTCATGTTCGCCCAGTTTCAGGCGCTTGATCAACTCGCCCCATTCCAGCACGCGGATATCCAGCTTGATGCCAACCTTGGCCAGGTCGGCCTGCAACAGTTGCGCTGCGAGGCTGGAGTTGGGGTTGGTCGGGCTGCTGCCGTTGCGCGCGAAGATGGTGAACGAGGTGCCTTCCGGAACGCCGGCTTCCTTGAGCAGGGCGCGGGCCTTGTCCGGATCGTAGGGCAGGTCTTTGAGGCTGTGGTTGTAGCCCAGTAGCGTGGTCGGGTAGGGCCCCACGCCCGGTGTCGCGTTGCCCTCGCCGAACAGGGTTCGAACGAAGGTCTGCTTGTCGAAGGCCATCTGGATGGCCTGGCGCACGCGAACGTCGCTCAGGTATTTGTGAGTGGTGTTGATGGCCACATAGCTGGTCATCAAGGCATCCATCTCGGCGATCTTGAGCTGAGGATCGGCCTTGATGCCGGGTACGTCGTCCGGCTTGGGATAGACCGCCACCTGGCATTCGTTGGCACGCAGCTTCTGCGCCCGCACGTTGTTGTCCACGGTGATGGCGAAAATCAGCGGGTCGGCCGGTGGCTTGCCCTTGTAGTAATCGGGGTTGGCCTTGAAGCGAACCTGGGCGTCCTTGCTGTAGCGCACGAACACGAACGGCCCAGTGCCGATCGGCTTGCTGTTCAGGTCGGCGGTCTTGCCGGCCTTGAGCAACTGGTCGGCGTATTCGGCTGAGTAGATCGAGGTGAAGGGCATCGCCATGTCGCGCAGGAACGGCGCTTCGGGGCGCTTGAGCACGAAACGCACGGTCATGTCGTCGAGCTTGTCGATGCTCTGGATCAGATCACCCATGGCCATCGATTCGAAATAGGGATAGCCCATGGTCGACTTGTCATGCCAGGGATGCTTGGCGTCGAACTGGCGCATGAAGCTCCACAGCACGTCGTCGGCATTCAGGGTGCGGGTCGGCTTGAAGTACTCCGTGGTGTGGAACTTCACGCCTTCGCGCAGGTGGAACGTATAGGTCTTGCCGTCTTCACTGATGTCCCAGCTCTTGGCCAGCCCCGGCTGGATGTCGGTGGTGCCCGGCGTGAAGTCGACCAGGCGGTTGAGCACCGTCTCGGCCGAGGCATCGCTCGTGACCGCGCCGGTGTATTGAACGATATCGAAACCTTCGGGGCTGGCTTCGGTGCAGACCACCAGCGGTTTGGCACTGGCGCCCAAGGTCAGGCCGAGCAGGGCGGCTGCCACGGCAGCCTTCAGAGATAGCGTTTTCATCATTGCCCTCGCAATCGCACGTAAGCGTAGCCGCTGCCCGGGATTCGTCGAACCCCGGGCAGCGGTTGCCGATCAAAGAATCTGGAACGGAATGGTGGTGACGATGCGCAGCTCGTTGAGGCTGCCATCGACCTGATTGGCGCTGGCGCGGTGGGCACTATAGGTCGCGCGGATGGTGCTGGCCTTCAACGGCCCGCCCTGCACGGCATACGAGGTGCCGAAGCCGTACTCGTAATGCTTCTCGCCGTCCTGGGCCTGGATGCCATCATAGCCGCCGCCCTTGTAGTGTGTGCCATCGATACCCCAACCGCGCGCGGTGTAGACGCTGAACTTGAGGCCGGGTACGCCATAGCCGGCCATGTCCAGCCCGTAACCGATCTGGAACGATTTTTCGTTCGGGCCGTTGTAGTCGGAAAACAGCGAGTTGGCCAGGAAAATGGCGTTGGTCTCGTGCAGGTAGTCGAAGTATTCGTTGCCGTTCACTTCCTGGAAGGCCAGGGTCAGGCTGTGCGCCTTGTGCGTGGCGGTCAACGACAGGCTGTAGGTGTCGTTGTCGATGGCGCCCATCTTCGAGCTGCCGGCATCCTTGGTCTTGTAGTAGTTGAAACCGGTGGTCAGGCCCAGCACCGAGGCATCGCCCAGTTCATGGGAGGCACCGAAGTAGTACTGGTTCCACACATCCTTGACGTTGGACGCGTACAGGCTGGTGGTCAGGCTTTTCAGCGGCTGGTAGTTGAGGCCGAAGATGTTGACCTGGTCGGTGGTGGTGCCGTCGCCGTACTCGGTCCTGAACTTGCTCAGGCTCTGTTCGGTTCGCGGCGAGACGCGGCTGAACGTGCCCAGGTCGAAGTCGAGGTTGTCGAACTCGGCGCTGTGCAGGCTGACACCCTCGAAGCTGGAGGGCAGGGCACGGTTGCCGATGAAGGCCAGTACCGGCGTGTTCATCGATTGGCGCCCGGCGGTCAGCACGGTGTTGGACACCCGCGCCTTGAGGTTGGCCAGGCCCGCCTTGGTCCACTGGTCGACCACATCGCCATCGTGATCGGTCAGTGTGCGGTTCCCCCCGCCGGCCACGCGACCTTTGCCCTGCTCCAGCGCCACGGTGTTGTAGGCCGCTACTTCGGTGCTGAACCCCACGGTGCCCTGAGTGAAGCCCGAGGTGTAGTTGACGATGGTGCCCTGAACCCAGGTGTCGCGGCTGCTGGTGCGTTCGGTCACGCCATCGCCCTTGTTGATGCCCCAGGTCAGGCCACGCTTGCCCTTCTCCTTGGCGAACCAGTTGCGGGTCGAGCCGGTCAGGCTCGAGTCCTCGATGAAGCCCTTGGCCTCATCCTGTGCGCTGCTGGTCTTGACGGTAAGCGGGATGAACGCCTGGCTGACTTCATCGGCCAGGACCAGGGGCGCGAACCCGCTCAACGACAAGGTGAAGACTGCTCTCTTGGTAATTTTCAACTGAAGCTCCTTACTTTTTTAGTTTTATGGCCGCGTCTTCTAGTGCGGCTGATGGCCAGTCCATGGCCCGTGATGACAGTTGCAAACGTTTGCTTGCTCTTTTTTGCCAAAAGCTCCCCAAACCCATGGCACGGTCATGGGTGTGGGGAAGGCCTGGTTTATCTAGTCGCGCAGACTCACGCCGCCAAAGTCGTTGCGCCCGAACGGGCTGACCTTGAACCCTTCAACCTTGGCGCTGACCGGCTGGTTGACGGTGGAGTGGGCGATCGGGGTGATCGGCACCTGTTGCTTGAGCAACTGCTGGGCCTGACGATAGAGCACGCTGCGCTCTTCGCGGTCGGTGACCCGCTTGGCTTGCTGGACTAGCTTGTCGTAGTCCTGGTTGCACCACATCGAGTAGTTGTTGCTGCCGATGGCGTCGCAGCTGTACAGCGTGCCCAGCCAGTTGTCCGGGTCCCCGTTGTCGCCGGTCCAGCCAATCAGCGAGACGTCGTGTTCGCCGCGTTTGGTACGGTCCAGGTACTCGCCCCATTCGTAGCTGACGATCTTGACCTTGAGGCCGATCTTGCCCCAGTCGGCCTGCAGCATTTCAGCCATCAGCTTGGCATTGGGGTTGTAGGGGCGCTGCACGGGCATGGCCCACAGGGTGATCTCGGTGCCTTCCTTGACGCCGGCGGCCTGCAGCATCTGCTTGGCTTTCTCCGGATCGAAGGGTGCGTCCTTGATGCTCTCGTCGTAGGACCACTGGGTCGGCGGCATGGCGTTGACGGCCTTCTGCCCGGCGCCCTGGTAGACGGCCTTGAGAATGGCGTCCTTGTTCACTGCCATGTCCATGGCCTGGCGCACTTCCAGCTGGTCGAACGGCTTGTGACGCACGTTGTAGGTGATGTAGCCCAGGTTGTAGCCGGCCTGCTCCATGACCTTGAGCTTGGGGTCGGCCTTGAGGCCCGCGAGGTCGGCAGGGCGTGGGTAGGCGGTGACCTGGCACTCGTTCTTCTTGAGCTTCTGCATGCGCACCGAAGCGTCGGTGTTGATGGCGAAGATTAACTGGTCGACCTTCACCTGGCTCATGTCCCAGTACTGCGGGTTGGCCTTGTAGCGGATCTGCGAGTCTTTCTGGTAACGCTGGAAGGCGAACGGACCGGTGCCGATCGGCTTCTGGTTGATGTCACGCATGTTGCCGCTCTTGAGCAGCTGCTCGGCGTACTCGGCGGACAGGATGGACGCGAAGTTCATGGCGATGTTCTGCACGAACGCGGCGTCTACGGCGTTGAGGGTGAACACCACGGTGTGGTCGTCGGTTTTCTCGACCTTGGCGATGTTCTTGTCCAGGCTCATGCTGACGAAGTACGGGAACTCGGTTGGATACGCCTTGCGAAACGGCTGGTTGGGATCGAGCATGCGATTGAAGGTGAACAGCACGTCGTCGGCGTTGAAGTCACGGGTCGGCTTGAACGCTTCGTTGCTGTGGAACTTGACCCCTTCGCGCAGGTGGAAGGTGTAGGTCAGGCCGTCTTCGGAGATGTCCCACTTGGTGGCCAGCGCAGGAATGACACTGGTGCCGCCTTTTTCGAATTCGGTCAGGCGGTTGTAGATCGGTTGCGCAGCGTCGTTGTCGGTGCCGCTCGTGTACTGGGCGATGTCGAAGCCGGCGGGGCTGCCTTCGGAGCAGTACACCAGGCTGTTGGCGGCCTGGCTGAGGCCGACCTGGCCGAGCAGGCCCAGAGCAAGCATGGCGGAGCAAAGCTGGGTATGTCGCATGATAGTCCCTGTCTTGTTGTTTTCCGATCGTGGGGCGCCAGTTCCCTGGCAGGAATACGGCGGCCGCCACCAAAGGAAGCTAGTCCCATTGGACGAGGGCGTATGTCGGCGTATTCCGGTAGAGCTGTGGGAAAAATCCTGGCGTTAATGCAAGCGAATGGGCGCTGGACCTGCCGGTCCATCGCCCGCTTCCATTAGGGGAAGTGCCTGGTTCAGTCCTTCACGCCCACGCCATAGAACGAGTTCAAGCCAAAGGGGCTGATCTTGAAGTCGGTGACCTTGGCGCTCATGGGCTGGTAGACCGTGGAGTGCGCGATCGGGGTGATCGGCACCTGTTGCTTGAGGCGCACCTGGGCCTGTTTGTACAGCTCGGTGCGCTTGGCCTGATCGGGCGTGGCCTTGGCGGTCTTGATCAACTGGTCGTAGTCCTTGTCGCACCACTTCGAGAAGTTGTTGCCGTTCACCGCATCGCAACCGTACAGGGTGCCCAGCCAGTTGTCCGGGTCACCGTTGTCGCCACTCCAGCCGATCAGCATGGCGTCGGTCTCGCCGGCCTTGGCGCGCTTGAGGTATTCACCCCACTCGTAGCTGACGATCTTGGCCTTGATACCCACCTTGGCCCAGTCCGACTGCAGCATTTCGGCCATCAGCTTGGCGTTGGGGTTGTAGGGACGCTGCACCGGCATGGCCCACAGGGTGATCTCGGTGCCTTCCTTGACGCCGGCTTCCTTGAGCAGCTTCTTGGCCTCCTCCACGTTGTAGCCGGCGTCCTTGATGCTCTCGTCATAGGACCACTGGGTCGGCGGCATGGCATTGACCGCCAGTTGACCGGCGCCCTGGTACACGGCCTCGATGATGCTCTGCTTGTTCACCGCCATGTCCAGCGCCTGGCGAACCTTGAGGTTGCCCAGTGGTTCGTGGGTCACGTTGTAGGCGATGTAGCCCAGGTTGAAGCCAGCCTGGTCGGGCATCTGCAGGTTCTTGTCTTCCTTGAGCGGCTTGAGATCGGCCGGACGTGGATAGACGCTGACCTGGCATTCGTTCTTCTTGAGCTTCTGCATGCGCACGGATGCATCGGTGGTGATGGCGAAGATCAGGTTGTCGATCTTCACGTCAGCCGGGTTCCAGTAGTCCTTGTTGCCCTTGTAGCGAATCTGCGCGTCTTTCTGATAGCGATTGAACACGAACGGGCCGGTGCCGATCGGCTTCTGGTTGATGTCGGCGGCCTTGCCCTGCTTGAGCAGCTGGGCGGCGTATTCGGCGGACTGGATCGAAGCGAAGCTCATGGCCATGTTCTGGATGAACGCAGCGTCGACCGTCTTCAAGGTGAAGCGGACGGTGTGATCGTCGAGCTTCTCGATGTTGGTGATGTTCTCGTCCATGCCCATGTCGGTGAAGTACGGGAACTCGGTCGGATAGGCTTTGCGGAACGGCATGTTCTTGTCGATCATGCGGTTGAAGGTGAACAGCACGTCGTCGGCGTTGAATTCGCGGGACGGCTTGAAGTAGTCGGTGGTGTGGAACTTGACCCCTTCGCGCAGGTGGAAGGTGTAGGTCAGGGCGTCTTCGGAGATGTCCCAGCTGGTAGCCAGACCCGGGATGACTGCGGTGCCGCCACGCTCGAACTGGCTCAGACGGTTGAAGACGGTTTCTGCCGAAGCGTCGAAATCCGTACCACTGGTATACAGCGCCGGGTCAAAACCCGCCGGACTGCCTTCAGAGCAGAATACAAGGTTGCTCGCAGCATGGGCGAAAGGGGCGCTGGCGAGCAGGCCGGCCCCGACGATGAACGGAATGACCGCGGTTTTGAGCATGGTGGCCTCAGTTGTTGTCATTTTAAGAATGAGGGCGACCTTGTGAGTCGACCTGGCCGATACTTATGCAGGCGGCATACCCAAATCAACTGTTTGCGGTGTATCGCACCTGAAACGGTGGGACGGGCGTACACGAATGTCGCATCGATGTAAGTTTTTCGGTAGTTGAACGCATGTTCAACTACATTTGGTCGCTCAATGCACACTTATCGACCCCATTGCACCACGATGACGCACTGCAATGGGGCGTTCGGTATCACTGCGAAAGGCTGACACCATAGAAGGGCGTCAGGCCGAAGGGGCTGATGCGGAAATCCTGGACTTCCTTGCGCATGGGCTGGAAGACCGTGGAGTTGGCGATCGGTGTGATCGGCACCTGTTGCTTGAGTATCGCCTGCGCCTGCTGGTACAGCTTCACGCGTTCATCGCGATCGCTGCTCAGTTTGGCCTGCTGGATCAGCTTGTCGTAGGCCGGATCACACCATTTGGCGTAGTTGCTGCCCTTGACCGCCGCGCAGCTGTAGAGCACGCCGAGCCAGTTGTCCGGATCGCCATTGTCGCCGGTCCACCCGTAGATCATGGTGTCGTGCTCGCCATTCTTGGCGCGCTTGATGTACTCGCCCCATTCATAACTGACGATGTTGGCCTTGATGCCGATCTTGGCCCAGTCGTTCTGGATCATCTGCGCCGACATGCGCGCATTGGGGTTGGACGCACGCTGCACTGTCATGGCCCACAGATCGATGGTCGTGCCCTCTTTGATTCCGGCTTCCTTGAGCAGGGCACGGGCCTTGGTAATGTCGTGGGGCGCGTCCTTGATTCGGGTGTCATACGACCATTGCGCAGGGGGCAGGGCGTTCTGCGCCAACTGACCGGCGCTCTGGTACACCGCCTTGATGATGGCCGGCTTGTCGATCGCCATATCCAGGGCCTGACGCACCTTGAGCTGGTCGAGCGGCGGATGGGTCACGTTGTAGGCCAGGAAACCTAGGTTGAAGCCCGGCTGGCTGAGCACGCGCAGGTTGGGGTCCTGCTTCATCACGTCGATGTCGGCAGGCCGTGGATAGCCGCTGACCTGGCATTCGCCAGCCTTCAGCTTCTGCAGGCGCACCGCAGCATCGGTACTGATGGAGAAGATCAGGTTGTCGAGCTTGACGTCCTCGGGTTTCCAATAAGCCTTGTTGGCGGTGTAGCGGATCTGCGAATCCTTCTGGTAGCGCTTGAACACGAACGGGCCGGTGCCGATGGGTTTCTGGTTGATGTCGGCGGCCTTGCCCTGCTTGAGCAACTGGTCGGCGTATTCGGCGGACTGCACCGAAGCGAAACTCATCGCCAGGTTCTGCACGAAGGCGGCGTCGACCGTGTTCAGGGTGAAGACCACGGTATGCGGGTCTTGTTTGCTGACCGACTTGATGTTGGTGTTCAGGCCCATGTCGGTGAAATAGGGCGATTCCGAAGGGTAGGCCTTGCGGAATGGATGCTCGGGGTCGAGCAGGCGCTGGAAGGTGAACAGCACGTCGTCCGCGTTGAAATCGCGGGTGGGCGTGAAGTAGTCGGTGGTGTGGAACTTGACGCCTTCGCGCAGGTGAAAGGTGTAAGTCAAGCCGTCCGGGGAGACGTCCCAGGAAGTGGCCAGCCCCGGTTCGACTTCGGTGCTGCCGCGCTTGAACTGGGTCAGGCGATTGAAGACGGTTTCCGCCGAGGCGTCGAAATCGGTACCACTGGTGTACTGGCTGGGATCGAAACCGGCAGGGCTGGCTTCGGAGCAGTACACCAGCGTACTCGCGGCCTGGGCCATGGGCATCCCGGCGCACAGGGCGGCGGTAAGGAGCAGGGGCTTGAAGGCGGGGATATCCATATGGGGCCTCGATAGACGAAGGGAGGGACTCGGGGAGTGATGTTTGCGGACAGACTCCGTCCTGCGGGAGCGGATTCTGCCCTTGATGAACGTGTCAGGGTATCAAGGCATCACGACTTCGATGACGCCGTCGGCATTGATGCTGACCTCGCTGGTACCCGCTTCCACGTCCGGGGTCACCGGAGCCGCGTCGGCGCGAGCGGCCTTCATCATCATCGGCGCCGAGGCGTAGGGGCGAGGGTAGCCAGCGCTGTTGAGGTTGAGGTTGACCACCTTGTAGCTCTTGCCGCCCAGGGCGTCGGTGGCCAGTTGCGCGCGGGCTTTGAACGCAGCCACGGCTTCCTTGAGCAGGGCGTCTTCGCTCTGCTTACGGGTCTTGTCGGCGATGGAGAAGTCCATGGCGCCCATCTTCAGGCTCTGCAGCAGTTCGCCGGTGAGTTTGGACAGGGCCGGGAAGTCGGCGCTTTCCAGGCGCACTTCGGCGCGTTCGCGCCAGCCGGTGATGGTCTGGCCCTTGTCGTCGTAGATCGGATAACTGTTTCGGCTGCCCTGGCGGACGATCACGCCTTTGACTTCGCGAGCCTGGGCCAGGGCCTTGTTCAACGTGTCGCTGATACCGGCGGCGAGCTTGGCCGGGTCGGCGTTCTGCTCCTCGCTGTAGAGGGTCACGAGCATCAGGTCGCGAGGCACTTCCTGGCTGACCTCGGCACGCAGGGAAATCTGGTTGTAGCGGGCCTCGTCGGCCAGGGCAGGGAGGCTGGACAACAGGCTTGCGCCAAGGACCAGGGCGGCGCTGCGGGTGATGACGGGCATGGAAAACTCCTTGTTGTAGGTGCTGCGTAAGACTGGCCAGGCCGGATGCGGTTCCTGAGGGGGCTACATGGACAGGCCACCTTTTACGATAAACCCAAGGCCGGCACTTGCGACGCGGTCATTTGCCGCACTTTTCGCTGCCAGCGCGCCGAGTTGGTTATACTTGCACCGATCCGCCTGCAGCGCTCACTGGAGAGCAAATGCTCGCCCACCCTATGCCTCTTTCCGCTTCACGCCAGAACCTCTGGCGCCTGACCTTCATCCGCACGCTGGTACTGGCCGCGCAGGCCGGCTCGGTTGGCTTCGCCTACCTCACGCACCTGTTGCCCTTGCCGTGGCTGGCGTTGAGCACCACCCTGGCGGTGTCGGCCATACTCTGCGCGCTGACCGTGCTGCGCCTGCGCTTCTCTTTGCCCGTCACCGAACTTGAATACGCCTTGCAACTGGCCTGCGACCTGCTCATTCACAGTGTCCTGCTGTACTACTCGGGCGGCGGTGCCAACCCGTTCGTTTCCTATTACCTGGTGCCGCTGACCATCGCCGCCGTGACCCTGCCCTGGGTCTATTCCCTGGTGCTGTCCGGGATCGCCCTGGCGTGCTACACCTTCATGCTGGCGCATTTCTACCCGCTCGACGCCTTGCCGATCGGTCGTGAGAACCTGCAGATCTACGGCATGTGGTTGAGCTTTGCCCTGGCGGCTTCGGTAATCACCTTCTTCGCCGCCAAGATGGCCGAAGAGTTGCGCCGCCAGGAACAACTGCGTGCGCAGCGCCGCGAAGAGGGTCTGCGTGACCAGCAACTGCTGGCCGTGGCCACCGAGGCCGCCGGTGCTGCCCATGAGTTGGGTACGCCACTGGCCACCATGAGCGTGCTGCTCAAGGAGATGCGCCAGGACCATCCCCAGCCCGAACTGCAGGAAGACCTGCAGGTGCTGCAGGATCAGGTCAAGCTGTGCAAGGAAACCCTGCAGCAGCTGGTGCGTGCCGCCGAGGCCAATCGGCGCATGGCTGTGGTCGATCAACCCGTGACCGCCTGGCTCGACGAAGCCCTGAATCGCTGGCACTTGATGCGTCCCGAATCCAGCTACCGCTTCCACCGCCAGGGCCAGGGCGAGGTTCCCCATCTGGCGCCGCCGCCGGACCTGACCCAGGCGCTGCTCAACCTGCTCAACAACGCCGCCGATGCCTGCCCCGACAACCTCGAGGTCAGGCTGGACTGGGACAGCGTTGACATTTTCATCTCGATCCGCGACCACGGAGCGGGTGTTCCCCTGGCGATTGCCGAGCAGATCGGCAAGCCGTTCTTCACCACAAAGGGCAAAGGCTTCGGCCTCGGCCTGTTCTTGAGCAAAGCCAGCGTGACTCGCGCCGGCGGCTCGGTAAAACTCTATAGTCATGAAGAGGGCGGCACGCTCACCGAGCTGCGTCTGCCCCGTGGCGTCCGAGGAGATGATCGATGACTGACGAACACCAAGTCGAAGGCGAAGAACTGCCACATTTGTTGTTGGTAGATGATGACGCCACCTTCACCCGCGTCATGGCCCGCGCCATGAGCCGCCGAGGCTTTCGCGTGAGTACCGCGGGCAGCGCCGAGGAAGGCTTGAAGCTGGCCCAGGACGACGTGCCGGACTACGCCGCGCTGGACCTGAAAATGGAAGGCGATTCGGGCCTGGTGCTGCTGCCCAAGCTGTTGGAGCTGGACCCGGAGATGCGTGTGGTGATCCTCACCGGCTATTCCAGCATCGCGACCGCAGTGGAGGCGATCAAGCGTGGCGCCTGCAACTACCTGTGCAAGCCGGCCGACGCCGACGACGTGCTGGCTGCGCTGTCGGCCGAACACGCCGACCTCGATAGCCTAGTGCCGGAAAACCCCATGTCGGTGGACCGCCTGCAATGGGAGCACATCCAGCGCGTGCTCACCGAGCACGCGGGCAACATTTCCGCCACGGCGCGGGCGTTGGGTATGCACCGACGCACCCTGCAACGCAAATTGCAGAAGCGTCCGGTTCGGCGCTGAATCCGCGGCCACCTGGAGTGCGCAATGGCCCAGCGGTGCGATCATCGTGTGGGCCTTTTTTTCGAAGAAATGCTTGCTTTGTCGGCGTGATCGATCCGTGCGCGTTGATCCATCTCCAAACCGCGTGCCGTAAACCCGGCAACGCACTTTGCTAGCAAGGATGAATGGGTGCAGTGCGGTCTATCAAAATGAAGCATTCGCAGGGTGTTTGAAGTGTAATTAGTTGTTCGTCAGTTAACGTCTCGTATCAAAAGATACATAACTAAATTCCCTTGAGGTTCTCTTCTGCTTGGCTACAGTTATCCATGCGGTAGCGGAATTACTCATCAACTATTCAGTGCTGTTGGGTTTCCGCCTTTCAATCATCTCGTTCAGGAGTGATGCTGAAAGTTCATGGCGCCCTGAGACAGCTAGTCAGGACGATTGCCTTGCGGCGACGACAAGTGCGTCATGGGCGGGAGGTATCAATAGCATATGAGTAATCGACATTCTGCAGAGCTATACCCAGGTGAGCCCGATCTGGAGTTTGGGCCCGATAAAACCGGCAAGGTCGTTCTTGGTCTAGAGGATCCAGGCTATCAAGGTACCCTTCTCCATGATGTCGTCGCAGGACCGGATGGAACGCTGTATACGGTAGGTGTCGGTGGAAATTCCGATAGGGGTTTTCAGGAATATGTTGTGTACGCCGTAAAGAAAAATGGCGAGCCTGATCTGTCGTTCAGTAACAACGGCAAGTTGGCTGGGCAGTTTCACAAGCAGGAAGGTGTGAATATAAAGTCCACTATTCATAGAGTATTTTATATTGAGGCGCAAGGCAGCACGCCAGCTAAATTACTGGTGTTGGGAATAGTAGGTTTCCCTATGGGCAATAAGACAGGCTGGTACCCTGCCTTGGCGCGCTACACGCTGGATGGCCAACTGGACGCAACGTTCGGGGAATTGGGGACGGGGACGGCTATTTTCGCGGGGCTTGAGGGCAGTCAATGGGATAAAGGGGCAACTCAAGGAGTGCTTGGGAGCGAGGCCGAAGCTGCACCGATACCCGGTATCGTTCGCGCGGGGCCAAACCACCTCGCCGGGCTGCGTTACAATGGTCGAATCTACATCTCCCTCCCAGCTCTAGCATTCGGTCATGCGATCATCAGTTTTTTTGATGACGGACGTGTTGATTGGAGTTTCGGTACTGACGGCATATTGAAACTCTATGATTTGAACGCTCCAAAACCAGGCATGCCCATAGGTGCTGAGATAAAAGCTATTTACCTGTCGGAAGGGAAACTGCTGTTGGCTGGACAGCTTTATAAGGAGGGGACAGTACCGTATGCTGGATTCGTCAGAATTACGCTTGAAGGTCTTATAGACACGAGCTTTGGACAGGGAGGTTTTCAGTTCGGGCCCGGGGTGCAATACGAGCTGGTGCACGATGTTATCTCCGCATTCGGCAGAAACCTTTTGACTGCGGGCATGGGGCGGGGTCCGGAATTCACTAATTGCTCGGTTTACGCGATCGATCAGAATGGATTGCCGGATCCTGATTTTAATGGTGGGACTGTGCTGACTGTTCCTCCGGATCCTTCCCCAGGCACTTATCTGCAGCTTTGGGATTTCGGAGATCGCGTTTTGGCGCATGGAGTGTATCTTGAAATGCCGACGCAGTACGGATCCTTGTTATTGGCGCGGTTTCTTCCAGATGGCAATTTGGATAAAAGCTTCGGTCTACCCAACTCGGAAGGTGAGGGGGCTGGCTGGCAAGTTTACCCTTTGGAATACATGTCCGAGATAGGACGAATGGCTGTGATTGACGATCGTATCTATGTGACAGGTATGATCCGTGGAGGACCTCAATCTGGATTTGCGTGCGTGGCTTGTCTCAAAGCATAAGATGCCCAGGCCCGCTTGTCCGTTATTCTGGCCCGCTCGCTCTTCACTCCGCTACCAGGGGAGGGGAGCGAGGCGAGCTCGTTATAGCTGGCTTGAGCATTTTGATTCGCCATATTTTGGTGTGTTTCGACCATCCGCCCAGGATAGATGCGTGATCTCTCATCGATGTAGATATCTCGGTGATCGCCAAACATTGGGGCTCTTTGAGCCGTTTCAGAACTACTTCTCCCTGATCCACTGTTGCTTTATGAACTCGAGTGGCTCCACTCATAGCGTGATCGTACAACCAGCTTGGGCTATGATGTGCACCTCACCGCCCGTTTTCGAGACAACTGTTGACTATGGACAATCTGAGCGCCGCCCCACGCGCCCGTCGCAAACCGCGCAGCCTAGCCCAGGAACTGGTGGCCGTGCTGACCCAGCGTATTCTTGATGGCGAACTCAAGCGGGGCGACAAACTGCCTACCGAGTCGGCCATCATGGAAGAGCAGGGCGTCAGCCGAACGGTGGTGCGCGAAGCCATTTCCCGGCTGCAGGCGGCGGGGCAGGTCGAGACCCGTCACGGCATCGGCACCTTCGTGCTGGACACGCCGAGTCCGAGTGGCTTTCGCATCGATCCGGCGACCATCGTCACCTTGCGCGACGTGCTCGCGGTGCTCGAGTTGCGCATCAGCCTGGAAGTGGAGTCCGCCGGTCTGGCTGCCAGCCGACGTTCCGATGAACAGCTGGCGGCCATGCGTGCGGCCCTTGATGCGCTGAACGAAAGCGCGGCCCATGCCAGTGATGCAGTGGCATCCGATTTCCAGTTCCACCTGCAGATCGCCTTGTCCACGGGTAACCGCTATTTCACAGACATCATGACGCACCTGGGCACCAGCATCATTCCCCGTACCCGGCTGAATTCGGCGCGCCTTGCGCACGATGACCAGCAGCACTACATGACCCGTCTCAGCCGCGAGCACGAGGAAATCTACGACGCCATTGCCCGTCAGGATTCCGATGCGGCACGCGCCGCCATGCGCCTGCACCTGACCAACAGCCGCGAGCGCCTGCGCCAGGCCCACCAGGAAGCCGAAGCCGGCAGGGTCTGATCGCCCCAAGGTGATTGCCTGACACCCCGCGGTGCACCTGACGCGGCTCGCGCCGCTGCTACAGAAGCACCGCGATCCCTGCAGCAGCGGCGCAAGCCGCGTCGGCGGCCAAGGTGATCTGTCTGATACCCCGCGGTGAAGCCTGACGCGGCTTGCGCCGCAGCTACAGCAGTTCCGCAACCCCAGTAGCAGCGGCGCAAGCCGCG
>NZ_JASCPM010000130.1:0-306 GCF_029960215.1 Pseudomonas sp. PS01301
CAGCCTACCACCTTAAACTTGGACAACCAACGCCAAGCTGGCCTAGCCTTCTCCGTCCCTCCATCGCAATAACCAGAAGTACAGGAATATTAACCTGTTTTCCATCGACTACGCTTTTCAGCCTCGCCTTAGGGACCGACTAACCCTGCGTCGATTAACGTTGCGCAGGAAACCTTGGTCTTTCGGCGTGGGTGTTTTTCACACCCATTGTCGTTACTCATGTCAGCATTCGCACTTCTGATACCTCCAGCAAGCTTCTCAACTCACCTTCACAGGCTTACAGAACGCTCCTCTACCGCATCACCA
>NZ_JASCPM010000131.1:0-306 GCF_029960215.1 Pseudomonas sp. PS01301
CTCATGGAGTGTCGGAGAAGCCGTAGCTCTTTTTGACGCGATCCAAGATCACTCCACGATTCGACGCATTCACAGTCTTCATTTGCGCCATGAGGTTTTCTCCGGTCTTACTCACGAGCAGATCCTCGTGGGTTTTGGCAATCTCACCCAGCTCTTCAGCGCCATGCACCACGCCCGTCACCGTCCACGCCGCAGACAGGACTCTGAGGCCAACCTTGGCGACGGGATGAGGCACTACCGCGGCGGCTCCATCCAGGCCCGCTTTGACCGTGGCGCCCAGAGACACATTCGTGATCAGTTTGTCTT
>NZ_JASCPM010000132.1:0-293 GCF_029960215.1 Pseudomonas sp. PS01301
CCTGTTGCAGAGCGCTGCGCAGGTCGCACGAACGACGGAAAGCAAGCGGGTGGTCGTGTAGCGTCCTCACTGGTGATTAGGGAAAACAAGATGTTGAACAAGAAATGGGCTGTCCTCGCCCTCGGCGTGATGGCGGCTACCCAAGCCATGGCCAACGAGCAGGCCGATGCCAAGGGTTTCGTCGAAGACAGCCAGCTCAATGTACTGCTGCGCAATGCCTATATCAGCCGTGACTACAAGCATGGCGGGCAGGACAAGGCCGAGTGGGGCCAGGGCGTGATCGCCAAGTTCAA
>NZ_JASCPM010000133.1:0-289 GCF_029960215.1 Pseudomonas sp. PS01301
CCTTTATCGCCGTCGACGAAGCGTGCTGCTTCGATTTCCGGGTTCAGCGTCGGATCGGCGAACAGGCCGTCGGCCAGCTCGCCAAGGCCGGCTTCCAGGGCGATCTGGCCCGTGGTGCGGCGCTTCTGCTTGTAAGGCAGGTAGAGGTCTTCCAGGCGTGTCTTGGTATCGGCCTGCTGGATCTCGCGGGTCAGCTCGGGCGTCAGCTTGCCCTGTTCCTCGATGCTGGCCAGGATACTGGCGCGGCGCTCGTCGAGTTAGCGCAGGTAGCGCAGGCGCTCTTCGAGGT
>NZ_JASCPM010000134.1:0-289 GCF_029960215.1 Pseudomonas sp. PS01301
CACCCCGCACTTGCGCAAGGCGGGCAAGCAGTTCGAACAGGGCATGCCGATTGCGCAGGCCGATGGGCTCCATCCAGGACCTGTCGATGGACACTGGATGATGGTGCAGACACACCAGGTGATGCTTGTGCGGTGCCTCGGCAAGCGACCGTTCGAGCATCTTCAACTGCTCGTCGGCCAGATGACCCGCCGCCGAACCTGCGATGGCGGAATCGAGCAGCGTCACTCGCCAGGCACCGATGTCCACCACCTGCTCCAGCCACTGCGTACCCCGCGCGGCCTGCTGCAT
>NZ_JASCPM010000135.1:0-286 GCF_029960215.1 Pseudomonas sp. PS01301
GCCAAGGATCGTCGACCACTGACACGGTGGTCACGGTTACCGGGGCAGCCATGGCCGGGCAGAGTGTGGAGCTTTTCGACGGTCAGACCTCCAAAGGCGCTGTCACGGTGGGCAGCAATGGCGAGTGGACCGGGTCACTGACGTCCCTGGCTGTCGGTGCGCATTCGATCACTGCCAAGGCGCGCTATGGCACAGGGCTGGTGTCCGCGTCGCGCACGTTCAACGTCAAGTCCAGGACGCAGCCCGTCATTGTCAGCGTGCAGGATTCGCAAGGCGAAGTCAGTCA
>NZ_JASCPM010000136.1:0-285 GCF_029960215.1 Pseudomonas sp. PS01301
CCCGTATACTCCGCTTCCTCGGCTGTTTACGCCTTGCCTGACCTTCGTCTCAAGACTTTTCCCACAGACCCTAGATCCTCACCCTGAGGGGGTCATTTTGGATACAGCGGCGGCAACCCGGCGTTTTCGGCTGCAGGATCCAGGGCCGGGCCGCTGCGCAGGATACTGCCGATCGCGCGCCACAGTTCCACGCCTTGCCAATACTGGCCGCTTTCACTGTAGAGCGCTCCATTGAGTCCATCCAGGGCGTCGGACAGCGGCACGAAGCGCGCCGCCATGTCGGCC
>NZ_JASCPM010000137.1:0-283 GCF_029960215.1 Pseudomonas sp. PS01301
TCGAACAACCAGACCATCACCATTCCGGTAGGTCAGACGTCGGGCACTGTGTCCTACGTCGTCGGCAACGACGTGTACAAAGGCGCCGACAGCGTCAGCACCGCCATCACTGGCGTGACCGGCGGCAACTACGAGCAACTGGCTCCGAACACCACTCCAGTCGTGACCCAAGTCAGCGACAGCAATGACGTCACCAACGTCGTACTGACCGCACAAACGCCAGCAGGCGGCGTGGCTGAGAACGGCACCATCGTCTACACCGCCACCGTCGGCGCACCTGTCA
>NZ_JASCPM010000138.1:0-283 GCF_029960215.1 Pseudomonas sp. PS01301
GGCTCTGCCCGCGAAGGCGTCGGGATGGGCGATGCACAGTTTGGAAGATGTGGTGATTGGGAGGTTCTCTTCGCGGGCAGAGCCCGCTCCCACAGGGTTAGGCTTGGGCATGGAGTGGGGTCCACTCCCACAAGGGCAGGCCTGGACATAGGTTGCACCTGGCATAAATCCATGCAGGAACCGGTGATTGTGGGAGCGGGCTCTGCCCGCGAAGGCGTCCGGATGGGCGGTGCACAGTTTGAGAAAATGCTGTGATCTGGAGGCCGTCTTCGCGGGCAGAGCC
>NZ_JASCPM010000139.1:0-281 GCF_029960215.1 Pseudomonas sp. PS01301
GGGCAATGCCGCGGGTCTGGCAGATGGCCGCTGCCTGAATGGTCAACGGATCGTGGCCTTCGGGCAGGACGATGCGCTTGTAGGCCTGCTGCGCGCGCGGGATCAGCTGATAGCGGAACACGGCCGGTGACAGCCGCAGCTCCCGTGGCGTGCCGCAGCGCTGATGCAGCCACTGGGCATCCAGGTGGCCGGCGACGAAATCGGAGATGATCTCCGCACGCTCGCGGTCATCGATGGGGATTTCCTTGTTCAGTTGGTTCAGGCGTGTGGCGGTGTCGTAG